>JBCCIS010000023.1 GCA_039028155.1 Pseudomonadota bacterium | reverse complement strand
GTCGCGCAGGTCCTCGCGTTTGCCCAACCGCGTCACCGGCTCCGCGTCGGCGGCAACCTGCAGGGCTTCTTCGGGAAACCGGGTTGGTATGCCGTGGCTTGCAATCGAGATCAGACTGATCGCCTCGGGATCGGTGAGGGCACCCAGCCGCTTGACGACCGTGGCCTGTCCCAGGCCGCGATGGCGCTGTGGCACGGTCTCGGCGAGAACGAGATCGCCCGGGTCGAGCGCGATATCGGGTGGAACGGTGGCAGCGAAGTGCCGCGCCATGCGCCGGTCGGTCGGCTCGATACGGTCGCCGGCGGGTGTTTTGCGATAGACGCCGACGACGCGTTCGAGTTCGCGGTCCAGCAGGCGTTTGACCTTGCCGGTAAAGCTGCCGTCCTCGTTGCGCTTGAGCGTGACGAGGGCGCGGTCGCCGATGCCGGGGTCGGGCGCGCGCCCGCGTGAGGGCAGCAGGCGAATGCGTGGCGGCGGGCCGTCGCCTTGCCACATCATAGGTTCGGCGATGGGCTCGCCGTCGTCGTCCAGGCCGACTACTTCGATAGCGGCTTCGGCGCCCAGCGTGCCGGGAACGCGCAGCCGTCGCCCGGCCTCTCGGCCGATCAGACCTTCGTCCTTCAGATCGCGGATCAGGCGGTTGAGTTCGGCGCGCGGGTGGCTACCGGTTATCCGAAACGCGCGCGCGATATCGCGCTTGCTGACGCGGCCGGGGTTTTCGGTGATGAACGCGAGGATGTCGTCGCGTGACGGCAGGGTCGTGGGTTCAGGTTTCCGCTTGGGCATGGTCATCCGCCTTGCCGTCGGGAGCGGAGTCTGCCTTGGGTTTCTTCGCCGGCTGTTTCTTCGCGGCGGTCTTTTTGCTTGCGGCCTTCTTGGCCGTTGATTTCTTTGCAGTAGATTTCTTTGCCTTCTTAGATTTCTTAGCGCCTTTCTTCGCGGCCTTTTCGGCGAGCAGGGTTACGGCCTGCTCCATGGTGATGTCCTCGATTTCGACGGACTTCGGCACCGACGCGAAGATGCGGTTGTGTTCGATGTAGGGGCCGTAGCGCCCCTTCTTGATGACGACGGGTTTTTCGTCGTCGGGGTGTGCGCCCAATTCGCGCAGTGGCTCCGCGGCGACACGGCCGCCGCGTGACTTGCCTTCGGCGATCACGGTGACCGCGCGGTTCAAGCCGATATCCAGAATATCGTCGTCCTTGGGCAGCGAGACGTACTTGTCGCCGTGTTTAAGGAACGGACCGTAGCGGCCGATGCCGGCGACAATCGGTTTGCCGTCTTCGGGATGGGCACCGATTTCGCGCGGCAGGCTCAAGAGCCGCAACGCGCGGTCCAGATCGACGTCGCCTGGCGCGGTGCCGCGGGGCAGGCCAGTGCGTTTCGGTTTCTTCTCCTTGTCGTCAGGGTCAGCCTCGCCGAGTTGCACGTAATGACCATAGGGTCCTTTGCGCAAGGAGACGGGCAGACCGGTCTCGGGGTCGTCGCCCAGCTGTTTGGGACCGGCATTGGTTTCGTCGTCGCCATCTTTGGCATCGACCATCAGCGGGCGCGTGAACTTGCAGTCGGGATAGTTTGAGCAGCCGACAAAAGCGCCGAACTTGCCGAGCTTCAGGCCCAGCCTGCCGTCTGCGCAAGCAGCACAACGACGGCTGTCCTCGCCATTGCTGCGCGGCGGAAAGACGTGGGCCTCCAGAATCGTTTCGATGCGGGCGAGGACATCCGAACGCTGCAACTCTGAAGCACCTTCGACTGCCATGTGGAAGGCGTTCCAGAACTCGCGCAGCACATCCTTCCAATTGAGTTCACCGTTCGAGATACGGTCGAGCTCGGTTTCGAGATCGGCGGTGAAGCCGTACTCGACATACTGCGGAAAGAAACTCTCCAGGAACGCGGTGACCAGGCGGCCGCGATCCTGCGGTACGAAACGCTTGCGGTCCAAGACCACGTAGTCGCGGTCCTGCAGCACGCTGATGATCGAGGCGTAGGTCGAGGGCCGGCCAATACCAAGCTCCTCAAGCCGCTTGACCAAACTGGCTTCGGTGAAGCGCGGAGGCGGTTCGGTGAAGTGTTGCTCGGGCCTGACGTCGCGGCGTTCCATCGGCTCGCCTTCCTTGACATCCGGGAGGCGCTTTTCGTCGGAGTCGTCATCGGCCTGATCGTCACGGCCTTCAAGGTAGAGCTTCATGAAACCATCGAAAGCCACGACCGACCCGGTCACGCGCAGGACGACATCGTGCTTGGGTGTGGCGATGTCGACGGCAACCTGATCGAGAATGGCCGACGCCATCTGGCTGGCCAGCGCGCGCTTCCAGATGAGTTCGTAGAGCCGGCGCTGGTCGGTATCCAGATAGCTGGCGATCGCGTCGGGCGTCCGCTCGAACCCGGTCGGGCGGATCGCCTCGTGGGCTTCCTGCGCGTTTTTGGCCGAGGAGCGGAACTGGCGCGGCTGCTCGGGCAGGTACTCCTTGCCAAACTTGGAACCGATCAGATCGCGCGCGCCGTTCAGCGCGACGGCGGCCATAGAGACACTGTCCGTTCGCATGTAAGTAATCAGGCCGACGGTTTCACCACCGATGTCGATGCCCTCGTACAGGCGCTGGGCGATCTGCATGGTGTGGCGTGCGTTGAAGCCGAGCTTGCGCGAGGCCTCCTGCTGCAGGGTCGAGGTGATGAACGGGGGCTGCGGATTGCGCCGAACCTGTTTGCGCTCGACATTCGACACCGCGAACGTGCCTTCGCGAATGCGCCGGGCCGCAGCTTCTGCCGCGCCGCGTTCGCCGAGCGCGAATTTGTCGAGCCTGGCGCCGTCCAACTGGGTCAGGCGCGCGGTCAGGATCTTGCCGTCGGTCTTGGCGAAGTCGGCTTCGACGGTCCAGTACTCCTTCGGAACGAAGGTCTCGATCTCGGCCTCGCGCGCACAGATCAGGCGCAGCGCGACGGACTGCACGCGTCCGGCCGAACGGCTGCCCGGCAGCTTGCGCCACAGGACTGGCGACAGGTTGAAGCCGACCAGATAGTCCAGCGCGCGCCGTGCCTGCTGCGCGTTCACCAGATCCATATCGATGTCGCGCGGGTGGGACATCGCGTCGGCGACGGCATCCTTGGTGATCTCGTGGAAGACGACACGGCGCACGGCGGTGCCGTTTAGCGCCTTCTGGTCTTTCAGCCAGTTCAGCACGTGCCACGAGATCGCTTCGCCCTCGCGGTCGGGGTCGGTCGCTAGATATAGGTTGTCGGCGCCCTTGACCGCGCTAGCGATCGCCTTGAGCTGCTTCATCGAGCGCTCGTTGGTCTCGTAGAGCATCTCGAAGTCTTTGTCGGGCAGCACCGAGCCGTCCTTCGACGGCAGGTCCGACACGTGTCCATAGCTCGCGAGTACCGAGAAGTCGCTCCCAAGGTACTTCTCGATCGTCTTCGCCTTAGCGGGTGACTCGACGACAACGACGTTCATCACGCGGTCCAATATGTCTTGGAAAACATGAGGTTTTTACTTCAACTCATTGATTAGGCGAGAGAAATCTTGTTCCCCGGGTGTCTCTCTATGCGCCCTTCGAGCTCAAGTTCCAACAGCATGGTCTGAGCATCGGCAGCGGTTACTTGGCACCGCCGCACGATTTCGTCAACCTCGACCGGCGTCGTACTCAGGCAATCCAGGATCCGGCGCGCCGTGTCCGCAGGGGTGGAATCCTGGTCGATTGGGCCTGTTTCGTGGGTCGTTTCGTCACCTGCGTCCAGACGAATGCGCCGGGGTTCCGGGCGGGCCAGCGCCTCGACAATATCGTCGATCCCTTCGGTCAAAATGGCACCCTGGCGAATCAGGTGGTTAGGACCCCGAGCCCGCGGATCGCGCGGCGAACCGGGCACCGCGAAGACCTCGCGACCTTCCTCGGCCGCCAGCCGTGCGGTGATCAGCGCGCCGGACTTCCGTGTCGCTTCCACCACGATGACCCCTTGGGCGAGGCCGGCGACGAGCCGGTTGCGCCGGGGGAAGTGGCCGGAGCGCGGCGTCAGGCCGAGCGGCTGTTCGGTAACAATCGCGCCATCGGTTTTCAGTTCACCATAGAGCGCCTCGTTTTCAGGCGGATAGATGTGGTCGATGCCGCCGGCCAGCACGGCGACGGTGCCGGTCGGCAGCGAACCTGTGTGCGCGGCGGCGTCGATGCCGCGGGCCATGCCGGATACCACAATGAAGTCCTTTTCGCCGAGTTCACGGGCAAGGTCCTCGGTCCAGCGCCTGGCGGCAGCCGAAGCGTTGCGGGCGCCAACAATTGCAATCATCGGCCCGCTCAGCAGTTCAGCATGACCGATCACGGCGATCGCCGGCGGCGGATCGCGTATCTCGGCGAGTTGCGGGGGATAGGCCTTATCGCCCCACACGATCATTTGCCCGCCGAGCTGTTCGAGGGCGGCGACTTCTCTTTGGGCCTCGGCCGCGGTCGCGACCTTCCTTGTCTTCAGGCGTGCGCGTTGCATCAGTCCAGGCAACTGCGCCAGCGCGGCGCTTGCGGAGCCGCATTCAGCCAACAACTCCTGAAACCGCATGGGACCGATGCCGCCGCTGCGCGCCAACGCCAGGCGCGCCATCCGTTCCCCGGCGTCCAGTGCCATCAACTCTTTCCTATTTTCGGTTCCTCGCCGCGGACTAGACGTACCATGTTCATGCGATGCTTGAAGAGTGTCAGGAGGGCAAGAACGCCAATCGCCTGAGTGTATTGCATGTCGTGAGTGAAATACCACACATAAGCTACTGATAAAATTGCTGCAATAACACTTGCAGGCGATACATATCGTGTTGCGGCGACGATGATCAGCCAGGTGCCGAAGCCGGCCAGGCCGGCGGGCCAAGAGATACCGAGAATGACGCCAAGGCCGGTCGCGATGCCCTTGCCGCCTTTGAATCTTAGCCAGATCGGGTACATGTGGCCGACCATGGCGGCGACGGCCGCGACGACCATATAGTCGGGTCCGCCGAAGTCGAACGCGAGCAAAACCGCTGCCGCACCTTTCGCGGTATCCAGGAGAAGTGTGAGTGCTGCCAACTCTTTGCGGCCGGTTCTTAAAACATTTGTTGCGCCGATGTTGCCGGAGCCGATCTTGCGCACATCGCCCAGGCCCGCGACGCGGGTGATGATCAGGCCGAACGGGATGGACCCCAGCAGATAGGCGATCACGGCGCAGGCATAGATCGGCCAAGTGTATTCGAGCCCGCCCAGCAAATCCGGCATGTCAGGTTCCGTCGGCGCTCAGTTGGAACACCGTACGCCCGTTCATGACGGTTCGTACGGTCCGGCCCTGCACCGGGCGGTCGTCGAACGGGGAGTTCTTCGATTTGCTCTGGAATGCCCGCCGGTCGATCTGCCAGGGGCGGTCGAGGTCAAACAGGCAGAGATCGGCCGGCCGCCCGGTCTCCAGCCGACCGGCGTTGAGCCCCATCAGATCGGCGGGTTTGTGGGTCAAGAGCGCCAACGCCTCCAGAAGACCGACATGGCGGTTGTGGACCTGTTCCAGCGTCAAAGGAAGCAGGGTCTCCAGACCGACGATGCCGAAGGCGGCCTGGGCGAACGGCTGGCGTTTGCTGTCCTGGTCGTGGGGCGCGTGATCGCTGACGACGGTGTCGACCGTGCCGTCGGCGAGCGCGGCGACGACCGCCTGCCGATCGGTCTCGTCGCGCAGTGGCGGGCGTACCTTGGCGAAGGTTCGGTAATCGCCAATTGCGGTTTCGTTAAGCGCGAAGTAGTGCGGCGCGGTGTCGCAGGTGACGTTCAGGCCGCGCGCCTTGGCCCGGCGCACGATATCCAGGCTCTCGGCGGTGGTCAGGTGGGCGAGATGCAGGCGACCGCCGGTCATCTCGGCCAGGCGCACGTCGCGGGCGGCCATGATTGATTCACTTGCCGCGGCCATGCCGGCGAGGCCGAGCCGGGTGGACGTCTCGCCGCTGTTCATTTGACCGCCGCCGGACAGGTTCAGGTCTTCGGCGTGGTGAATGATCAACGCGTTGAAGACGGTGCTGTAGGAGAGCGCGCGACGCAGCACCATGGCGTTCATGATGCTGTTCATGCCGTCGCTGAACGCGATCGCGCCGGCTTCCTGCAATAGTCCGATCTCGGTTAGTTGTTCGCCGCGCCGCCCCTTGGTCAGCGCGGCGATGGGGTGGACCTTGACGATCGCTGTTTCGCGCGCGCGCCGTTCGATGAAATGGACCAGCGAAACATCGTCTATCGGCGGTTCCGTGCTTGGCATGCAGGCCATCGTCGTGACGCCGCCCACCGCCGCCGATCGGCTGCCGGTCGCGATGGTTTCCTTGTGCTCGAAGCCGGGCTCGCGCAGGTGGGCCCGGTTATCGACCAGACCGGGCGCCAGGCAGAGTCCGGAACAGTCGACGCGCTCGATATCCTCAGCAAGTCCGTCGCCCGACACGGACGGGCCGAGATCCACAATCGTCTCGCCTTCGGTGATGACGCCGCCAGTGACATCAAGACCGGACGCCGGATCCAACAGCCGCGCGTTCAGATAGGCGACGCGGCCAGGCCTGGTCTTCTTGATCGATATGTCGGCGACAAAGTCAGCCAATGCGGGGCTCCGTCACTGATTGTGCCCGGGATCGTCCAGGTTCTGCGCCAGGACTTCCAAGCAGGCCTGGCGCACGGCGACACCCAGTTCGACCTGGTCCAGGATGACACTGCGGTTGATATCGTCGGCGACTTCGCTGTCGATCTCGACGCCGCGGTTCATGGGGCCGGGATGCATGATCAGCGCGTCCGGCTTGGCAACCGCGAGCTTCTCGTAATCAAGACCGAAGAAGCGGAAGTATTCGCGCTCCGACGGCACAAAGCTGCCCTGCATGCGCTCGGTCTGCAGACGCAACATCATGACGATGTCGACATCCTTCAGCCCCTCCAGCATATCGTGATGGACCTCGACGCCGTAGCGATCGACGGCGGGCGGCAGCAACGTCGGTGGCGCGACCAGACGAACCCGCGAACCGATGGCATTGAACAGCAGGATGTTGGAACGCGCGACGCGGCTGTGGGCGATGTCGCCGCAGATCGCGACGGTCAGGCCGGAGAGCTTGCCGAGACGGCGGCGTATGGTGAGCGCGTCCAAAAGCGCCTGGGTCGGATGCTCGTGGCTGCCGTCACCGGCATTGATGACGGCGGCGTTGACGTTTTCGGCCAACAGCTTGACCGCGCCGGAATCGGGATGGCGCACGACCAGCACATCCGGGTGCATGGCGTTCAGCGTCGCCGCCGTATCGATCAGCGTTTCGCCCTTTTTGATCGCGCTGGTCGTGGGCGACATGTTGATGACATCGGCACCCAGCCGCTTGCCCGCCAACTCGAATGACGTGCGCGTGCGTGTCGAGCTTTCGAAGAACATGTTGATCTGGGTGCGCCCGCGTAGCGCATCCATCGCCTTTTCCGCGCGCCGGTTAAGCGCGACGTAACCGTCGGCGACGTCCAGCAGACCGTCGATTTCAGCGGCGGAAAGCTCCTCGATACCGAGCAGATGGCGGTGGGGGTAGAAGGAAGATGTGGGCGCAGCACTCATGCTGAGAGCAAGGTTCTAACGAACCAGCGCCGCGCCGTCACGCCAAAACAGCCAGCGCCAGTGGAATGGTCACCATGGCGAGCACGGTTGTGCCGGTGATCACACCGGCCATCATACCCGCATTGCCGCTCATCTGGCGGGCCAGGACGTACGCGGACGGCGAGGCAGGCAGGGCGGCGAACAGGATGACGACCTGGCGTTCCAGGCCCTCGACGCCCAGAATCCAGGTCGCCAGGCCGGCGAGCAGAGGCAGAACGATCAGTTTGGCCGACGCGGCAGCCGCGATCGGCCAGCGCGACTCGACAAGCGACTGCCAGCGTAGCGATGCGCCGATGCAGAGCAGGCCCAGACCTAGCGCAGCTTCGCCCATGATGTCGAAGGTCGCATCGACGAAGTGCGGCAGGCCGAGCCCGCTGACGTTCAGCAAGATGCCGATGACACACGCCAGCACCAGCGGGTTGGTAGCGATCGCGCGGGCCATGAAGCGCCACGTGGTCGCGGCTGGCGAGGCCCAGCGGCCAAGCGCCAGGCAACTGATGACGTTGACGGTCGGGATGTAGACGGCAAGCAGGATACCGAAGACGGCGAGGCCGGCTTGGCCATAGAGCGCGACGCTGGCGGCAAGGCCCGTGTAGGTGTTGAAACGGATCGACGCCATCAGGAAGGTCGCGAAGTCCGTGTTGTTCATCCTGAGATAGGATTTGAGGAGGGGCAGGGCGGCCGAGAGCACGAGAGCGGGGGCGACGAGTGCCACCATGGTCGGCACGATGCCGTCTCCGCTGATCTCGTTGGTAGCCAACCGGGCGATCAGAAGCGCGGGGAACAGGACGAAGTAAGTCAGGCGTTCGGCCGCGGACCAGAAGTTGTCACCGGCGGCTAGCCACCGCTTGATCAGAACGCCGGCGGCAATGACCAGGAAGATGGGCGCCAGCGCCACAAAGGTCTCAACCACCCGCTGCCAGTCCCCTTTGTTTAAGCGCGTCAAGGACGCCTTGCAGGATGTAGGCGGCGGCAAGCTGGTCGACCTTTTCGCCGCGTTTTGCGCGGCTCAGGTCGGCCTCCAACATGGCGCGCTCGACCGCCTGGGTGGAAAGCCGCTCGTCCCAAAGCAGGAACGGCAGATCGACGGCTTTCAGAATGTTCCGCGCGATCTGCCGGGTCGCCTGAGCCCGCGGCCCCTCGCTGCCGTCCATGTTGCGCGGCAGGCCGGCGACAAGACCGACGATGCTGCGATCGGCGATCAGATCCAGCAGTTGGCGCAAGTCGTTCTGCCATTTGCCGCGCCTGATCGTATCGACGGGCGAGGCGATCAGGCGGGTGCCGTCGGATACCGCGAGGCCGATGGTCTTGTCGCCGATATCCAGGCCCAGAAGCGCGCCCGCTGCCGGCAGCGCGACGGCAAAGGCGTCGAGCTCGGTCACAGGCTTGCTGGTCGTTGAGGCGGGTGATAGGTTCCCGCGCCCTGATACATCTTCTGTCACGATTTTCTGCGTTGTTTCAGTGACTTCGCGCTGGTGTGATGGTTCCGATGCCCGGCTATCAAGGGCGCCGTGCAACGGAAGCTGAATCACACCAGAAACCAATAGATAATGACCCCAAACAAATCGCGTGGGTACGCGTTTCGCCTGGGGTCGTGGAGACATTGTCACATGTCGCTCGATAAGGCCACTGTCGCCCGCATCGCCAAACTCGCCCGCATCGACGTCGGTGAGGAAGACCAGGAGCGCCTTGCCGGCGAACTCTCCGGCATCATCGACTGGGTCGAGCAACTGGACGAGGTCGACACCGCCGACGTCGAGCCGATGACCAGCGTCGTCGAGATGACGCTGAAGTCGCGGCCCGATGAGGTGACTGACGGCGCGCGCCAGGACGACGTGCTGGCCAACGCGCCAAAGGCGGTTCACGGCTTCTATGTCGTGCCGAAGGTGGTTGAATGATGAGCGATCTTGTCGACATCACGATCGCTGATGCGCGCGACCTCCTGCATTCTGGTGAAACGTCGTCGCGCGAACTGGCCGAGGCGCAGATCGGGGCCATGGAGCGCCACCGCGACCTCAATGCCTTCATAACAGAGGCGCCGGAAACGGCGCTTGCCATGGCCGAGGCCTCGGACAAGCGGCGTGCCGGGGGCGAAGTCGGGGCGCTCGAAGGTATTCCCGTCGCGATCAAGGACCTGTTCTGCACCAAGGGGCTGTTGACCACCGCCGGCTCTCACATCCTGGACGGATTCCAGCCGCCCTATGAATCAACGGTCACCGCCAACATGTGGGCGGCGGGCGCGGTCATGCTTGGCAAGACCAACATGGACGAGTTCGCCATGGGGTCATCGAACCTGACCAGCTACTACGGCGGCGCGATCAACCCGTGGCGCATGCCCGGCGACAACAGGAAGCTGGTGCCCGGCGGATCGTCCGGCGGCTCGGCCTCGGCGGTCGCGGCGCGCATGGCGCTGGGCGCAACGGGCACGGATACCGGCGGCTCGATCCGCCAGCCCGCGTCCTTCACCGGCATCACCGGTTTGAAGCCGACCTATGGCCGCTGTTCGCGCTGGGGCATTGTCGCGTTTGCCTCATCGCTCGATCAGGCGGGACCCATGGCGCGCTCGGTGCGCGATTGCGCGATCCTGCTGGGCGCCATGGCCGGTCATGACGAGAAGGACTCGACCTCGGTCGATATCGAGGTGCCCGACTATGAGGCCGGCATCGACGATGGCGTGAAGGGCCTCACCATCGGTATTCCCAAGGAATACCGGGTTGATGGCATGCCCGGCGACATCGAGGATCTCTGGCAGAAGGGTATCCATTGGCTCGAGGAGCAGGGCGCCAAGACAGTCGAGATCAGCCTGCCGCACACCAAGTATGCGCTCCCCGCGTACTATATAGTCGCGCCGGCTGAGGCGTCGTCGAACCTGGCGCGCTATGACGGCGTGAAGTATGGCCTGCGTGTCGAGGCCGACGATCTGACCACCATGTACGAAAAGACCCGGGCCGAGGGCTTCGGCGCCGAAGTACAGCGCCGCGTTCTGATCGGCACCTACGTGCTTTCGGCGGGCTATTACGACGCCTATTACCTGAAGGCGCAGAAGGTGAGGACGCGCATCGCCGAAGACTTCAAGTCGGCGTTCGCGTCGGTCGACGCCGTCCTGACACCGACGGCGCCGAACACAGCCTTCAGCGCCGACGATCCGCCGACCGATCCGATCGAGATGTATCTGAATGACGTCTTCACCGTGCCCGCCAGCATGGCGGGCATCCCCGGCGTTTCGGTCCCGGCGGGTCTCTCCAGCGAAGGGCTGCCGCTTGGCCTGCAGGTGCTGGGCAAGGCGTTTGACGAACCAACGGTCCTCAAGGTCGCGCGGGCGCTGGAAGTCGCCGCGGCCTTCGATGCCCGCCCGGAAGGGATCTGAACAATGGCGAACACCATCGAAGGCGCGACGGGCACCTGGGAATACGTGATCGGGCTGGAGGTTCACGCCCAGATCATCTCGAAGTCGAAGCTGTTCTCCGGCGCCTCGACCGAGTTCGGCGCCGATCCCAACGCCCAGGTCTCGCCGATCGATGCGGGCATGCCGGGCATGCTGCCGGTGATCAACATGACCTGTATCGAACAGGCGGTGCGCACCGGCCTGGCGCTCAACGGCACGATCAACACCCATTCGGTGTTCGACCGGAAGAACTATTTCTACCCCGACCTGCCGCAGGGCTATCAGATCAGTCAGTACAAACAGCCGGTGGTGTCGGAAGGCAGCCTGACCATCGACATGGAAGACGGCGAGACCCGCGATATCGGCATCGAGCGTCTGCATGTCGAACAGGACGCGGGCAAGAGCCTGCACGACCAGGATCCCGCATCGTCCTATGTCGACTTGAACCGTTCGGGCATCGGGCTGATGGAGATCGTATCAAAGCCGGAATTGCGCTCGCCGGAAGAAGCCGGCGCCTATGTGCGCAAGCTGCGTTCGATCCTGCGTTATGTCGGCACCTGCGACGGCAACATGCAGGAGGGTTCGCTGCGCGTCGACGCCAACGTCTCCGTGCGCAAGCCGGGCGGCGAACTGGGCACCCGCTGCGAGATCAAGAACCTCAACTCCATGCGCTTCATGCAGCGTGCGATCGAATACGAAGCGATGCGCCAGATCGATGTCCTGGAGGCCGGCGGCGACGTCGATCAGGAAACCCGTCTGTTCGACGTCAATCGCGGCGAGACGCGCAGCATGAGGAGCAAGGAGGAAGCGCACGACTACCGCTATTTTCCCGATCCCGACCTGCTGCCGCTGCGCCTGGAGCAGGCCTGGGTCGACGGCATCGGCGAGACGCTGCCCGAATTGCCGGATGCCAAGAAGGACCGCTTCATGGCGGAGTTTTCGCTGTCGGCCTATGACGCGGGCGTGCTTGTCGCCGAGCAGGAGAACGCCGCGTTTTATGAGGAGGTCGCCGAGGGCCGCGACAAGAAGCTTGCCGCCAACTGGGTGATCAGCGAGTTGTTCGGCCAGCTCAACAAGGCCGGCAAGTCGGTTGACGAAAGCCCAGTCTCCGCCGCCGCCATGGGCGAACTCTTGGACTTGATCGCTGACGGCACAATCTCAGGCCGCACGGCCAAGGACGTCTTCACCGACATGTTCGAGACCGGCAAGGCGGCCGGCGTCATCGTCGAGGAGAAGGGCCTGAAACAGGTCTCCGATACCGGCGCGATCGAGGCCGTGATCGACGAAGTCATGGCGCGTGAGGACGCCAAGGTCGCGGAGTATCGTGGCGGCAAGGACAAGCTGTTCGGTTTCTTCGTCGGCCAGGTCATGAAAGCGTCCGGCGGCAAGGCCAATCCCAAGGTGGTGAACGAGCTGCTTCGCAAGAAGCTCGATGGCTGACCTGCCGGCCGGGGCGAACACCGACACGCTGCTCGCCCAGGCGCTCGGTTGGCTGGAGCCGATGTCCGGCGGCGTTGTCCCGGCCATCGAACCGGCGACGACCTATAAGCGCGATCCCGCCATGCCAGTGGACGAGGGCCTTTGGTACAGCAGGCCCGACAATCCCTGTTACTGGCAGGTCGAGGCGCTGATCGCGCGGCTCGAAGGCGCCGAGGCGGCGCTTGTCACCGGGTCCGGGTCGGCGTCGATGGCGATGGTCGCCGAAGCGCTAACCGTCGGCGATCACGTCCTGATCCCCAAGATGGCCTATGGCGGCCTTCATTTTTTGGCCACCGACATGGCGAACCACTGGGGCATCCGGTTCGATAGCTATCCCGCCGGCGATCTTGATGCGCTCAAAACGCTGATGCGGCCCGGTGAGACGAAGATCGTCTGGGTCGAGGCGCCATCCAATCCCGAACTCATCGTCACCGATATCGCGGCCGCGTCGGCGATTGCGCACGACGCTGGCGCGCGGCTTGTGGTCGACAGCACGTTTGCGCCGCCGCCGCTGTTTCGGCCCATCGACCTTGGCGCGGACCTCGTTCTGCATTCGGCGACGAAGTTCCTGAACGGCCACAGCGACGTCGTCGCCGGTTCGATCGCCACCGCGCGATGCGACGATTTCTGGGACCACATCGCGCACATGCGGTTCCGGTCCGGTGCGGTGCTGGGACCGTTCGAGACCTGGCTGATGTTGCGCGGCATGCGGACGCTGCATGTGCGCATGGAGCGCGCGCAGCAGAACGCGCAGGCTGTCGCGGCGTTCCTGGCCCAGCACGATCGCGTCAGCCGCGTCTACTATCCCGGTCTGCCCGAGCACCCCAGCCACGATCTCGCGCGACGACAGATGGCCGGCTTTGGCGCCATGATTGCGTTCGACGTCGATGGCGGTGCCGATGAAGCCGCCGCCGTGTGGGGCGGCACGAAGGTGTTCAAGAACGCGACGTCACTGGGCGGCCCCGAAAGTCTGATCGAACACCGCCACGTCTCCGACGGCTACGACACGCCCGTGCCGCCATCCCTGTTGCGGCTGTCAATCGGGCTGGAGGACCAGGACGACCTGATCGCCGATCTGGACCAGGCTCTTGGCGGGCCGGCGTCCAACCGCAAGCCAGGCACCGCGACCAACCTGGCGCAGGGGCTGGGTTGGGAAAGCAAGCCCCATGGCGGCGTCATTCTGCCGCTCTACATGGCCGCGACCTATCAGCGCGCGCCCGACGCCTATGGCGAAGGCTATAGTTACGGCCGTGATCACAACCCGAATTTCGAACAGCCGGAAGCGCTGCTCGCCGAACTCGAAGGCGGAGCCGCCGCCAGGATCTTCAGTTCGGGCATGGCGGCGACTGCTGCCGTCTTCCAAGCGCTCAGCCACGGCGATCATGTCGTCGTTCAGGACACACTCTATTGGGGCGTGCGCGCGTTTCTGAAACAACTCGCCGTCAAATGGGGCATCGCCATCGACTGGTTCCCGTCGGGCGATCTCGACGCGTTGCGCGCCATGGTACGCGACGGCGAGACGAAGGTTGTCTGGATCGAAACGCCGGCCAATCCGGAAATGACGATCATCGATATCGCCGGTGCCGCGGCGATCGCGCACGATGTCGGCGCGCGCCTTGTTGCCGACAACACGTTCGCCACGCCGCTTGTGACCCGTCCGCTCGACCTGGATGCCGACATGGTCATGCACTCGGCGACCAAGTACCTGAACGGCCACAGTGACGTTGTCGCCGGCGCGCTGGTCACCGCGCGTGACGATGATTTCTGGCAAGAGGTCGCGGCCGTCCGCCATCTTGCCGGTGCGATCCTCGGCCCGTTCGAAGCCTGGCTCTTGATGCGCGGCATGCGCACGCTCGATGTACGCCTGGAGCGCGCCATGGCCAACGCGATGGCGGTGGCCGAGCACCTGGAGAATCACGGCGCGGTCAGCCAGGTGCTTTATCCCGGCCTTGCCAGTTTCGCCGGTCATGACATGGCGCGTGGACAAATGGCCGGCGGTTTCGGCGCCATGCTCAGCATCCGCGTCGGGGGCGGCGAAGATGCCGCCAAGCGTGTATGGTCGGGCTTCCGGGTGTTCAAGACGGCGACGTCCTTGGGCGGTGTCGAGAGCCTGGTCGAGCATCGTGGCAGCGTCGAGGGCGCGGATAGTCCGGTGCCTAAGGACCTGTTGCGCCTGTCGGTTGGCATCGAACACATCGACGATTTGATCGCCGATCTCGACCGCGCCCTGACCCATGCGTGAGGTGAAGCAGAGCCCGTGCCTTTCATTCCGATCAGCGACGAAAACGACCTCCGCCTGATCGGCTTTCAGATTGTGACGGCGGTGCTAATCGCCGCCAACGTCCTCGTCTTCCTGTGGCAGTTAACGCTGGACGACGAGAGCCTTTGGAGCTTTTGGTACAGCTACGGCCTGATCCCGGCGGTGCTGACCGGCGGGCGCGAGTTGATGCCGTCGCTTGAGAAGGTCCCCGCCTGGGCGACGATCTTCACCAGCATGTTCCTTCACTCCAGCTACTGGCATGTCGGCGGCAACATGTTGTTCCTGTGGGTCTTTGGCGACAACATCGAGGACGCCACCGGCCATGTGCGCTTTGTCTTTTTCTTTCTCCTGTGCGGCATCGTTGCCGGCCTCTCGGAGGTGGTCGTTGCTCCCAGCAGTACGGTGCCCGTGGTTGGCGCCAGTGGCGCTATCGCCGGCATACTCGGCGGCTACCTCGTGCTGCATCCACGCCGGCGCCTCCTGATCCTGGTCATGCGCACGGTACCGATACGGCTCAATGTCGGTCTGGTGCTCGTCTTCTGGATCCTGTTTCAGATTGGCGCGGCGCTTGTCGTCGGGGGTGATGAGGACAACGAGACCGCGTGGTGGGCCCATGTCGGCGGTTTCCTGGCCGGTATGGTGTTGATACCTTTGTTCAAGCGGCGCGACATCCCGCTGTTCGATGGCCAGCCTCTGGCATTCGCCATGTTCTACCGGCGGCACGATGCCGCCGACAATCCAGACGAGAAGGACGACAGACCGTGAACAATGGCGACCCAACCGATCTCGATGCCTTCGTGACGTTTATCTATACGCCGGACACACCGCGCGCCTTCGCGTTCTACGAAGAGGTCCTGGCGCTGCCGCTGATCCATGACGAAGGCGTGGCGCGTATCTATCGCATTGCCGGCAGCAGCTATCTGGGAGTCTGTCAGGAAGGCGAGGGACGCCCGTGCGAGCCGCGCGGCCTCTGCTTGTCCTTGATCACCGATGATGTCGACGGTTGGTACGCGCGCCTGACGGCCGAGGGTGTTTCCACCGAAGGCCCGCCCAAAGCACTGCCGCAATATGGCGTCTACAGTTTCTTTCTGCGCGACCCCGATGGCCACTTGATCGAGGTGCAGCGCTTCGACAATCCCGACTGGGCGAAGACATAAAAGGGGAGCGAACACGATGATCGATCTTTATTGGTGGGGCACACCAAACGGCCGCAAGGTCTCCATCATGCTGGAGGAAGTAGGGCTTCCGTACCAGGCGCATCACGTCGATATCGGTTCCGGCGATCAGTACAAGCAGGCGTTTCTGGAGATCAGCCCAAACAACAAGATCCCAGCAATCGTCGATCCTGACGGTCCGGACGGCAAACCGATCTCGGTCTTCGAGTCCGGCGCGATCCTGATTTACCTGGCTGAGAAGACCGGCCAGTTCCTGCCCAGCGAACCACGCGCCCGGTTGGACGTGCTGCAATGGCTGATGTTCCAGATGGGCGGTGTCGGGCCAATGTTCGGCCAGGCCAATCACTTCATCAAATTTGCCAGGGAGGAGGTGCCTTACGCCGTCGAGCGCTACCGCGCCGAGGCTATGCGCCTGCTGGGTGTCATCAATACGCGTCTTGCCGATGTCGATTATCTGGCGGGTGAGTATTCGATTGCCGATATCGCGACCTGGCCCTGGGTCATGCGCGCGGAGTGGTACGACACCAACTGGGACGACTTTCCCAATACAAAACGCTGGTACGACACGATTGGCGAACGCCCGGCCGTCCAGCGCGGCGTTGAAGTCGAGTAAGCAGAGGAACTCCCATGAGCCGCATGTTCAATGACAGCCACCGCGAGCTACAGGACGCCTTCGGCACCCGCCGGATGGCCGACCTCAACATCGAGAGCGACCTGCACGACAAGCTTGAAGAAAGCGAACGGGCCTTCATCGAATCACGGGACATGTTCTTCCTGTCCACAGTCGACGATCGCGGCCGCCCGACCGTCTCCTACAAAGGCGGCGATCCCGGTTTCATCAAGGTCGCCGATCCCGGTACGCTGCTGTTTCCAAGCTATGACGGCAACGGCATGTTCTATTCCATGGGCAACATCGCCGGGAGCGCAGAGGTCGGCATGCTCTTCATCGACTTCGAGAAGCCGCGTCGGATGCGTCTGCAGGGCATCGCCGAACTTGTTCGCGACGAGGCCGTGACCGGCCTGTGGAAGGAGGCCGACCTTGCTGTGCGGGTCGCGATAACGGACATTTGGGTCAACTGCCCGCGTTACGTCCATCGCTACCGCAAGGTGAAGGCGTCTCACTACGTGCCGCGCGAAGGCGAAGAGACGCCGCTGGCCGAATGGAAGCGCATCGACACGCTGAAAGACGGCCTGCGCGACCATGAGCGGCGGGAGGTCGAAAAGCGCGGCACGATCTCCGAGGAGGAGTGGGTGGCCAGAGTCGAGGAGGGTGCCGAGGACGCATGAGGCGCCTGCCGCGCCCAATCCGGAATATTGACGCGGCCTGCCGCCATCACTAGAAACGGCGGCGGAGAGGTGGCCGAGTGGTCGAAGGCGCTCCCCTGCTAAGGGAGTATGGGTCAAAAGCCCATCGAGGGTTCGAATCCCTTCCTCTCCGCCACTAACCCTTGAGAACCCGGCTTCAGAAGGCCGGCCTGCATGACGTTCCATGGGCACAGACGGGCCGATGACATCGCTCGTGGCGTTGTGCTACCCTCCGCGCCGGCGCTGGTGGAGGTGTAAAAGAGTGCGGTCTCAAGCTGCCAATTCGTGTGGTGTCCAAGCGGGTGGTCCATGATCAACCCGTCTAGTCGTGGTGACGGGGCAGCTACAGAAAACACAGACCAAACGAAATCCGAGAGGCGAACGGCGAACTGGAACTATGCCGTTTTTCTGGCTCAGGGCATTGTCGCGAATGCCTCGAAGTCGATAGGCAGCGCGCGGCTCCTACTTCCCTACCTCTATGTTGCGACTGGATCGCCGGTATTTCTGGCCGGCATGCTCATGCCGATCGTGTCGGGCTCGCGGCTGGTCGGACAGGTCGTTGCCGCGCCCTATGTCAGCGCCGCGCGGGGCCGAAAGTGGATCTTGTTCGCCGGCTGGATGATGACGGCGGCCGGGTTGGCCGCGGCGGCGTGGAGTGCCAGCATCGCCGATCACTGGGTCGTCATGCTCATCTTCGCCAGCGCATCCGTCGCCATGGGGCTCGCCAAGGGCATCAATGGTCTCGCGTTCAACGACTTGATGTCGCTCAACCTCAGCAAGTCGCGGCGAAACTCCGGCCTCTACCTGATGTCGGCCGCAGCTGGTGTGGTCACCATTGCCGTCACCTGGTCCATCTACGAATTGTCGGAGGGCGACAAGTCGGTCGTCCACTACGTCAACCTGGCAATTGCTGCGGCGGCGGTCACGGCGGTGGCGGCGGTGATTATTGTGTTCTTCCGCGAGGTCAAGGTCGCGCCGAAGACGCCGCGAGGCGAGGCGGGCGAAGGCCACCCGAGGCGGGAGACAAAACCCAGTTTGTTCGTGCGAATGGAAAAGTTTCGCGACGTCCTGCAGTTCCGCTGGTTCCGCCGTTACCTCTATATGCGTTGCCTGACGACCACCGTCATCGTCGCGATGCCGTTCTACGCCGTGCACGGTGCGACCCACCACGCCGACAAGAACGCGTCGGGCCTTAGCGCCTTTGTTATCGCGACGAGTGTGGCGGTCATCATTGCTGGGCCGATTTGGCAGCGGGTCGGCAAGCGCTCGCAACGGGTCGCGATGGCGCTGGGTTCAGCGCTCGTGGGTGTCGCGGGCATGTGGGCCCTGGCCATCGATGAAGTCTCGTCGCTCCAGACCGTTCTGGCCCATTGTTTTGTCTTCGGCATGGCCGCCGCCGGTATTCAGGCGGTGAACCAGTCGCGCATGCTGTTCCTGATCGACGCGGCGCCGAAAGAGGAGCTTACGTATTATGTCGCGGTGACCAACACGGTGAGCGCGATCCTTGCGCTCGTCGTCGCGGCCTTCTTCGGCTACATCGCGCAAATCCAGGGTGTCATCTGGCCGGTCATTCTGGTGGCAATTCTGAACTTCATCGCCGCGGCTTACTCACTCACGTTGAAGGAGCCGTCGTCCGGCGAAACCAACGGCGTGTCCCAGGGCGCCGAGAGCGCGGCAAAGCCGTGACATGTTTCCGCCACGCGGCTGCCGATCTGCAGATAGGGGCGTGAACGGTCGGTAATGGAGGGTCTCAATCAAACGGCTCAGAAATTCCTGAGATCCTATGAGCAGCAGTACCGGCAGTTTCAGGCAGAGGCGGAGCTTGCCCGGGGCTTCATCAAAGAGGTAACGCGCGGCAGCAGCGCCCTTGTTCACACGATTGCCGCGCGGGCGAAGACGCCGGAATCCGTGCTGCGCAAGATCCGCCGCAAGCATTACAGCGATCCGGATAAGCAAGTCACGGACCTGATCGGCGTCCGTGTCATCACGTTTTACAGCGACGACGTCGATGCGATCGCGGCCCGGCTTCAGGATAACCTGGACATCAACCTGCCGGAGAGCATCGACAAGCGTGTCCAACTGGGCTTGCGCGAGTTCGGGTATCGTTCGGTGCAGCTCATCGCCCGGTTAAAGCCGGCGCATCCCTCGACCGAGGACTTTAAGGTCCTGAAGGGCAGGTGGTTCGAGATCCAGGTCCGGAGCATTCTCGAGCACGCCTGGGCCGAGATCGAGCACGAGGTCGTTTACAAGTCCGGTGTGCGGTTTCCCGAGGAGGTCGTCCGCCGGTTCGCGTCATTGGCCGGGACGCTGGAGCTACTCGACAGCGAGTTTCTAGCCTTGCGGCAGGAGCGCGACGACCTAATCGATGGTTACCGTCATGCCTATACGAAACATGGCGATGATCGAAGGGCGTTCGATGTTGCGCGGCTCTTGGGATACCTGGAGGCCGCGCGGCCCAAAGGGCTGAGTTGGCGCCAAGCGGAGGAGGCCGGAACGCCCTTCCACGCGGGCCTCGACAGCTCTTGCGTCGACGCGCTGAAGGCTGTCGGACTGGGTACGGCGCGCTCGCTCAGTGATGTCTTCAAGTCTCGCCGTTTTCGTTACGCCGCATCCTCGTTCGCTGCATCGCAGGGCATCGCTCCCAAGAGCGTCTCGCATGTCGCTGCGGTGGTGCTTGCGTTGGTCGTGACTGATGCCAACGTCATTCGGCGACACTTTCCCGATGTCGTCTTCGATTCGGCGATCGAGGAGATGATCGAAAGGCGCTTGGCCAAGCGGTCCGGTTGAGAGCGCACGCGCCCGAAGGGCCGTGGCGCAAAACTTCCCCAAGAGGGCCGTTGCGAGACGGCTGGCGCGGGTCGGCCCAGAACCGGTGGGGGTCGGCAAGCGCTTTTCATCGCCGTTTCTGGGCGACACAATGGCTCGGCGCGAAAACAGGGGGCCGCATGAGCGAGACGGACTTTCAGGCCGCGATCACCGCGCGCTATGACGCGCCAATGTATCGGGCGTTGCTTGAGGTCTATGGCGACCAGATCCATCCCGGCTTCTTCGAGACCGGCAGGGAGGACCTGCAGGCGGCGGCCCTTGAAGCGACCAAACGCCTCGCCGAACTTGCCGATCTGCAGCCAAGCAGCTGCGTTTTGGAGACCGCCTGCGGCGTCGGTGGAACGGCGCGGTATCTGGCGGCAGCATACGGCGTGGACATGACGGCGACGAACATCTCCAAGGGCCAGCTTGAAACCGCTGCGGAGTGGACCGCCGGAAAGCCGGGCGCCGAGCGCATTACTTATGCCTTCGCGGATTTCCAGGCGCTGCCCTATGAGGACGGGTCGTTCGACGTCTATTGGTGTCAGGACTCCCTGTTGTTCTCGCCGGACCGCTCGCGTGCGATCGCCGAGGCGGCGCGCGTGCTTCGTCCGGGCGGAACGATCGCGATCACGGATCTGACGGTCGTCGGTATGCCCGCGGGCGCGTCCGAGGCCTTGCTGGCCGAGATCTCGGAGCCAGGCTTCTGGTCGCTCGGTGACTACATCCGGGGCCTGGAGAGTGCGGGGTTCGTGGTCATGGCTCAGGAGGATTGGGGACGTCATGTCCTGCCGTTCTTCGAACGTATTCGCCGCGACATAAGGGACAATCGCGAGAAGCTTGCCGCGTACGCTAGCCTCGCTGAGGTCGACGACACCATCGTGCGTTATGATCTGTGGCGTGACGCCAGCCGAACCGGACATCTGGGTTGGGGCGCCGTCATTGGCCGCAAACCAGAGGAGTGACTTGATGAAGACCACTGACGACGACCTTGCCATTGCGCGTGAGGCCATGAGCAAGGTGCCGTTTCTCGCTACGATTGATCCCTCATCGTGCACGATCGAACGCTTGCATGGTCTGACCAACAAGGTCTACCGGGTCGATGCGCCTGATGGTGCGAGCTACTGCGTGCGCGTGCCCGGCGACGGCACCGAGGGGTTCATCGACCGGTCGGTCGAGCGGGTCAACGCACGAGCAGCGGCCGCTGCGGGCGTCAGCCCGGAGGTCCTCTATTTCGGCGACGACGCGTTGATGGTGACGCCTTTTTTGGGCGATACCACGACCATGTCGCAGGAGCTTCTGCAGACATTGCCGGGCGCGCCGGCGCGGGCCGGAGACGCGTTCCGCAAGCTGCATACCTCGGGCGAGACGTTTGAGTTCCGCTTCGAGCTGTTCGCGATGATCGACGATTACCTGGCCCATCTCGACAAGCTCGGCGTCACCGAACTGCCTGAGGGCTACCATGAGGCGGTCGCCGAGGCTGAGGCCGTGCGCAAAGCGCTGGATGCTCATGAGATGCCACTCACCGCCTGCCACTGTGATCCCATGGTCGAGAACATGCTGGATGACGGCAAGCGCATGTGGATCATCGACTGGGAGTATTCCGGCATGAACGATCCGCTTTGGGATCTCGGCGACTTCTCTGTCGAGGCCGGCTTCAATACCGACCAGGACCGCGACATGATGGAAGCCTATTTTGGCCGCGCGCCCACGGCTTTCGAGCACGGTCGCATGGTGCTCTACAAAGCCATGTGCGACCTGCTGTGGACCCTGTGGGGCCTCATCCAGCACGCCAACAAGAACCCGGTCGACGACTTCTGGGCCTATGCGGTCAATCGCTTCGAGCGTTGCAAGACGCTGATGAACGACCCGTCCTTTAGCGATCACGTGGCGGCCGCGCGGGCCGGCTGAGGCCGCGGATCTGCCACTATCCGCCGCGAAAGCGCGAACGTAAGCGGCCGGGCTGTCTCGCGCAAGTGTCACTATGTGACATAGCTGCGCATTACTTGACAGGTATCATGACAACACCGAACATTTATGGGCAGGGAAACGCAACGTCTTCTGCCGCCATGCCCGGGACCGGCATGGCAGGACACCAAGTGGCCGAAAACCACAATCGGCCCGGGGAATGGGGGAGGTTTGTCGGACAGGGCCGCATCGTTGCCGATGTGCCAGTCACCCAAGTCTTGGGTTACGGCAAGCTGTCGCGATAGCGTCTCTCCAACCATCGCCCCAGTCCCAACCTGCAAGCTCAACAGTGTTCCACCGCAGTGGATGTTGCCGAGTTCGGTGACACCCGCATGTGCTGCCGCATGCCCAGGTGTCGTCGCCAGCCAACAACGGGAGTGAGGTGCATCATGTCGAGGAAGTCACAATCAACAAGCCGCGCTGGCAATCAGACCACGCGTCGACAGGTTCTAAGAGGCGGCGCCGGTCTTGCGGCGGCTGGCGCGGTCAGCTCGCTCGGATTTCCGGCGATAGCACAGTCAAAACCTGATCAGTTGGTGATTGCCTCGGGCGGTGGCGCCTTGGATGAGGCTTACAAGGCAGCCTATTTTGACTCGTTTACCGAAAAGACCGGCATCGAGATCATTACCGCGCCCTATGCGGGTCTTGCCAAGATCAAGTCGATGATCGAGGCAGACAATGTCGATCTCGACATTCTGAACATCGATGCCGCCGAGGCGCCGGTTGCCGGCAACAACGGGTGGCTCGAGCCGATCGACTGGGGCCTCACCGACCGCAGCGCTGTCCTGCCCGCCGCCGCCTGGGACGACCACGTCTATGCCGAGGTTGCCGCCAAGGTCGTCGCCTGGAACACGGACACCCTGGGCGACAATCCGCCCGGCGGCTGGGTCGACATGTGGAACATGGAGGCCTATCCCGGACGGCGCAGCCTGTGGAAGCAGGCCTTTCAGACCCTCGAGGTCGCCTTGATGGGTGATGGCGTTCCGAAGGATCAGATCTATCCGATTGACGTGCCGCGTGGTCTGGCGGCACTCGACAAGATCAAGCCTGAGCTTATCTGGTGGGAGTCCGGGGGACAGTCCGCGCAGTTCCTGATCGACGGCGAAAGCGATGTTGGATCGACGTGGAACGGTCGCGTCTATCAGCCGAAGGTCGATGGTGCGCCGGTGAACTACACATTCAACGATGCGCTGTTCGTCTCCGGTGCATGGTGTGTCGTCAAGGGCGCCAGCAATGTCGGTTGGTCGATGGAGTTCATCGCCCATACGCTTGAGCCGGAGCGCCAGGCAATCTATTCGGAGAACATCCCCTATGGACCGGTTGTTCCCGCGGCATTGGAATTCATCCCCGCGGACCGCTTGCCGCTGCTGCCGAGTTCGGCTGAGAATATCGACAAGGGCGTGTGGTCGGACTTCCAGTTCTGGGCCGCTGATGGTGAAGAGGTCATCAACGAGTTCAACGAGTGGCTCCTGAGTTAGTCACCATGTGCCCGCCGTCAATTTGAGCGGGGCTCATGGCATTTGATCCCAGTGTGAACACGAAAGCCTCGGGCAAGGCGTGGAGCCTCGCCCGGGGCTACTTCGTCATTCTCTCTTTGCCGGTTCTGTTTCTGCTGCTCTTCTTCCTGTGGCCGCTTTTTACCGTTGTCACACGCAGCTTCGGCGTCGACGAGCCGCTGTTCGCCCACTTTCTGACCGTGTTCGACCGGTCGTCGTACATCAAGGTGCTTGGCTACACCTTCCAGGTGGCGGCGACCGTCACGGTGCTTTGTCTGTTGATTGCTTATCCGGTCGCGGCGCTCATCGCGCGGCTCAGGGGCGGCTGGCTGCAGATATCCTTCGCACTCATCCTGGTCCCTTTCTGGACCAGCACGGTGATCCGCACCTATGCGTGGATGGTGCTGTTTCAGCGCAAAGGCGTGATCAATGGGTTCCTGCTTGATCTTGGACTCGTCGATGAACCATTGCGGTTGATGCACAACAACATCGGCGTCCATATCGGCATGGTGCACATCATGCTGCCGTTCATGCTGTTGCCGTTGATCAGTGCGTTCCGCAACATCGACCCCAGCTTCATGCGCGCCGCCGGCGTGCTCGGCGCCAATCCGGTACGCGCCTTCTGGCATGTCTACCTGCCGCTCTCGATGCCTGGTGTCAGCGCGGGCGTCGCGCTCGTCTTCATCACGTCGCTTGGATTCTATATCACGCCCGCCCTGCTTGGCGGTGCGCAGAACATGATGGTTGCCGTTCTGATCGAGCAGCAGGTTTCGATAACGGTCAACTGGGAGCTGGCCTCCGCGTTGGCGACGCTGCTGCTGTTGCTGACCGTCGCGCTCTACATTCTATACGATCGGGTGGCCCGGCGCGCCGGCGCCGGCGGCGTGCTTGAATGATGACGTGGAGAACCACAGGGCGTGTTGCCAAGGTCGCCATGGTCGGGTTCGCGGCGATGGTTCTGCTTTATCTCGTCATGCCCACCTTCGTCATCGTGCCGATGTCGTTCTCCGACAAGCTTTACCTGAGCTTCCCGCCAACCGAGTGGTCGTTCCGGTGGTACGAGGCGATGGCGGAGCGTGTCGACTATCCTCAGGCGCTGTGGAACAGCATCAAGATCGGACTGCCGGTTGCGTTGCTTGCGACCACCTTTGGGACACTGGCCGCACTTGGCGTTGTCCGCGGCCGGTTCTTCGGGGCACGCCCCATGTCGGCCCTGGTCATTGCACCGTTGATGCTGCCGCAGATCATTCTCGCCATCGGTCTCTATCCGGTCATGGCAAAGCTGGGGATGGCCGGAACCTATCCCGGCGTGGTCATCGGCCACACCGTGATCTGCATTCCGCTCGTCTTCATAACCGTCGCGGCATCGCTGAAGGGCTATCACCCGGCCTACGAGTACGCGGCGATGACCTTGGGTGCGGGGTGGTGGCGGACGTTCTGGTACGTGACGTTCCCCATGATCCGTGTTGGCGTCATCGTTGGTGCCATCCTGTCGTTTACCTTCTCGTTCGACGAGCTGATCATCGCGCTGTTCCTGACCAGCCCGGAAACGCGCACGCTGCCGCGTCTTCTTTGGGAAGACTTGCGCCAGTACGTTACGCCGATCATCGCGGCGGCGACGACCCTGGTGCTTTGCCTGTCGTTTGTGTTGTTCGGCGCGCTTGCCGTCGCGCAAAAGCGCCTGCAAAGGGACCGGTCGCCATGACAGGGCAGGGTGCGCGTATCGCATACCGGAACATCGCCAAGTCCTACGGTTCCGTTCAGGCGCTATCGGCAACGACGCTCGACATCGAGCCGGGCGAGTTCTTCTCGATCATTGGGCCCAGCGGATCGGGCAAGACAACTTTGCTGGGCGTGACCGCCGGCTACATACCGCCGACGGGTGGTGAGATCCTGATCGACGGCCGAAACATCGTTGGCGTGCCGCCGTTTCAGCGCAACATTGGGATGGTCTTTCAGAACTATGCGCTGTTTCCGCACATGACGGTCGGCGACAATGTCGGTTTCGCACTTAAGATGCGCGGCGTTTCGAAGTCGGAGACGGCCGAGCGGGTGGGACGGATGCTGTCGCTCGTGCGGTTGGGCGACATGGCCGGCCGCAGGCCCAGTCAACTGTCCGGAGGACAACAGCAACGTGTCGCGCTCGCGCGTGCAGCCGTTTATGACCCCTTGCTGCTGTTGATGGACGAACCGCTTAGCGCGCTTGACAAAAACCTGCGCGAGGCGATGCAGGACGAGATCAAACAGTTCCAGGCGGCGTTGGGCTCGACGGTGCTTTACGTCACGCACGATCAGGCCGAGGCAGCGGCAATGTCTCACCGCATCGCGATCATGAACCAGGGACGGGTCGTGCAGGTCGGGTCACCGCGCGATCTATATGAACATCCGGTCAACCGTTTTGTCGCCAGTTTCCTGGGTGAAGCGAACCTCTTCGATCTCAAGGACATCACCGCCCATGGGAAAGGTACGCGCGCCATCACTACCGACGGGTTTGTTGTTCAGTCCGCGATGGCGCCCGATGGTTCTGGCCAATGTGCCTGTGTTCGACCAGAGACCATCAACCTTGATGTTGCGCCGGTCGAAGCGGACAACTCACTGGAAGGGCATATTGTCGATGCCACGTATACGGCGGGAAGTCTGCGCTATCGCATTCAGGTAGCGCCTGACCTGGTCCTGACCCAACGCACGCCTTCGGTTCGTGGTGCGGCGCTCCTACCCGACGGGACCAAGGTCCAATTGTCATGGCGCGCGGAGGACACGTTGTTGGTAAGCAGTGACTGATGACGTCGGTGATGCGTCGTCGCTGTCAGATTGACCGTTGGTAGGCAAGCGACACGGTCTGAGCCGTTTTCAGCACGATTGACGTCAGCTCGCGCCGCGCGCGCGATACGGTGTAGTCGTCGATGTCGACAGTAAGGGCAAGCGCCGCAATGGGCTGGCCCGCGTAGTCGAAGACCGGGGCGCCGATCGCAATCGCGCGCGGGTGGCAAGCGCGGTCTGTCAGGCTATAGCCGTGCTCCCGTGTCTTGACCAGGGCCTCCATGATGGCGTCGGTCTCGACGATGGTGTGGTCCGTGATCGGTTCGCGTGGCCCCGCATCGATGAGTTCGTAGGCGCTTCGCTGCGGCATGAAGGCCAGGATGGCAAGGCCCGTTGGTGAGCAAAAGGCCGGTTCGCGCACGCCGACCGATGGTCCTTTGATGAGGGAAAGGCGTTTTTCGGCGCCTGCCATGGAAACGAGAACAACGCAATCGCTGCCATTGAGCACGCTGAGCTCGAGCTGGAAACCGCTTTCGTCCGACACGTTCTGCAGAATGGGGAACGCACATGTCACAAGCGGGTCATTGCCCAGATAGGCGACGGACCAACCAAGGACCTTGGACGAGAGACGGTAGCGTCGTGTCTTCTGGTCCTGCGTCAGATAGCCGGCGCCGACCAGGGTCGACAGCAGGCGCCTGGCACCGCTGATTTCCAATCCGCTGACGTGGACAAGCTCGGTCAACGACAGCTCCCGGTGGCCCACGTCAAAGCACTCCATCACCCTCAGACCCTTGAGGAGTGTCTTTGAGACGTTCGACGAGGAGCGTTTTCCGTCGGGCGGTATCGTCGATTGGTCCACTTTGTTACTCCACCTCAGTCAGATCGCTGTATTCTGCATTCGGGCGACGTGGAGATTGGGCCGTGCCCGCCCACCACTGTCACTATATGACAACGATAGTCTATATTTGTTGCGATGTCTCACCCCCACACCTACGATTTCTGGCTCGTTGCCTGGCGCATGGCGGCATGATTGCCGTTGCTCTGCCCCTGCTGCCGGGATGAGGTGGGAGTTGATGTGACGAACACGAGGCGCACCAAGGATCGAGCCGACGTCTTCCTGTGTGACGGGCGCGCCTGGGATCGCGGCCTTCTGATCGACATCGGCTCGACCTTCACCAAGGTCATGGTGATCGGTCCAGATGGAGCCATGCTGGGGCGTGCGCAGGCACCGACGACGATTGATGACGACGTCATGAAGGGAGTGAACGGCGCCCTGGATGCATTGCCGGCCCCGTTGCGTGGCGGTCATGACTGGGCGCTGGCATCAAGCAGCGCGGCGGGTGGGCTGCGCATGGCGTCGGTCGGACTGACCGCCAACCTGTCGGGCCGCGCCGGCGCACTGGCGGCGTTTGGCGCCGGTGCAAAGGTCGTTGCCGACGAACACGGTTTCCTCGACACCGAAGCAATCGGACGCATTGATGCCGCAACGCCGCATCTGGTTCTGCTTTCGGGCGGTCTGGATGGCGGCAATAGCGAAGCTCTGCTGCACAACGCCCGCATGCTGGCTGGGCTGCGGTCGACGCGGGGTTTCATTGTGGCCGGCAATGCGGCGGTGTCCGGCGAGGCTGTCGCGCTGCTTCAGGACGGCGTGCGTGATGTGCGGGTTGTCGACAACGTGTTTCCGCGTGCCGGCGAGATAGCGATGACGGCGACGCGCGAGGCGGTCCGCGATTTGTTTCTGCGTCACATCACCCATGCCAAGGGCCTTGATGGAATGATGGCAGCCTTTGCGACGGAGTGCGAGCCGACGCCGCTGGCGGTCAGTCGGGCGCTGCCCTTCGTACCGGCAAACGAGGGGCCGGTTGTTTTTGTCGACCTGGGTGGTGCGACCACCGATGTGCATTCCCTGGGTGGCGTGCGCGACGATCACAGGGCCGCAGAGGTGCCGGAGCCCGAGGTCATGCGCACCGTCGAAGGTGATCTTGGTATGCGCTGGGGCGCACCAGGCACGGTGGAGGCGATGTCGTCTTCGGCAAGAGCTGCGGCGGAGCAGCAATTGAACTGCGACCTCGGTCGCGAGGCGGAGCGGCGCCGTGAAACACCGTCGTTCCTGCCCCAATCCGACCATGACCGTGCGGTGGATTGTGTGTTGGCACAGGCCGGTGCCGCGACCGCCATCGAGCGCCATGCCGGCAAGGTCGTCGTACGCCATCGCCCGTGGGGCGATCGGTATCACGTGTCAGGAAAGGACCTTCGTCCGACGCGGGTTCTTGTGGCGACCGGCGGCGTGTTTCGCCACGGGCGGGATCCGCACGCCCTCATGTACGCTGCGTTGGGCGACATTCAGGGCGCGCAATCGCCTCGCGACCCAGCCATTGCCGTCGATCACAGTTACGCGCTTTACGCCATCGGCCTGCTGGGCCGCCTTGCACCCGATCTGGCACGCGCGCTGGCGGACCAAACGCTTGATTGTTCCATTGCATCACGCCGACCACGGGAGGCACGAGCATCATGACATCCCAACTTGAGTCTTATCTGCCGCGTGACTGCCCCGACGGCCTCGCCTTACTGGAAGAGGGGCGCCGGATTGGCGACGACGTAACCGTTGGCCGAAGTTTGTTGTGTCAGGACCACGGCGTTCGTTCGGAGGTCGCCTACAAAAAGAAAATGGTCGAGGAAGGCCGGTTGATGACCTCCCTCAACATCGGCATGCAGACCTGGGCGGAAACGGCGCAGGCGCTTGAGAACATCTGGAACGAGTCCGAAAGGCGCGGCTTTCGAATCGATCGCTATCAGATGCAGATGGATCGCCGGATGGGGTTGCCGCCGGAGCTTTGGGAGCGCGCGCCAAAGGAAACCGGCCCGATGCTGGAGACCAAGGATGATTGGCACGCGACCGCGAATACCGTGCCGATCCAGCCCAATCTGGGCGACATGATGATCGGCTCGCCCATGTCCCTCAGCAACGCGCGCAACGCGTTGGAGGCCGGCGTCAACTACATCGGCAACATGTCGCAGTTCGCCTGGAAGTACCCGGGTTGGCCGGGTGACGACGTCGAGCAAATGGCCGAGATGGTCAAAGCACTGGGTCTGATGGCATCGAAACGCGACGACGATGCGATGATGCAGTCGTATCTGGAGGACGGCTTTTGCGCGACCTTCAAGGACTATTGCTCCTATATCGGTTGGGCCCTGTTTGAACGCTATGTCATCAACGAGGTTGTCGGCGCGCGCCTTTCAATTTCCTACGGCGGATTGACTCATAACCCCGTCAACAAGGCAGCCGTTATCTTGTCGCTGGAGGCGATCAAACCGGAAGGTACCTATAACTCCTTCTACCATTGCAACACGACGGCCTACGTTCCGGAGATCGACGAGAACTTTGCGGTCCTCTCGATCGACGATCTCTATCTGATGCTGGCGCAACTCAAGACCAAGAGCGGTGCGGCAACCCTCTCGATTCCCGTCACCGAGGCCTTGCGCGTGCCGTCCTGGGAGGAAATCGTTCAGGCCCAGACGGTCGCCCATCGAATCGCCCGGGATGCGCCGCGCCTGATGGAGAGTGTGAACTGGCCGCATATCGAGGCCTTGAGCGCGCGGATGATCGATGGCGGGCGCCGGTTCTATGAGAACATCATGCAGGGGCTTGAGGAACTCGGTGTGGATATGTCCGATCCCCTGCAGATCCTCTTGACGGTCCGGCGCATGGGCGCCGCCGCCATCGAAAACCGATGGGGTGTCGGCGAGCTGCCGATGTCGGATGCGGAAATGTACGTGCCGGAGGTGCCGACCGATACCTACCTCGACTATGTCGAACGGCGGTCTCGTGTGAAAACGATCTTCAGTTCCGCCGGCATTCCCGAAAAGGATCAGATCCGACTCGTGGTGGGATCAACCGATATCCACGAATACGCCATGTTCCTGATCGTCGAAGGGTTGACCATGGCCGGTATCGAGCCGGTTGTCGCCGGCACAAGCGTCGATCCGGATGAGTTTGCCGATCTGGCCCTGGAGGCGGGCGCGACGGCGATCTTGATCTCTACCCACAACGGCATGGCACTGACCTATGCGCGACAGCTGCAGGATGAGATCGTGGCCCGTGATCTTGATGTGACTGTCGCGATGGGCGGCACGCTCAACCAGGATGTCGATGGCGAATCGACACCGGTGGATGTGCAAGCGGACCTGCGTGCCATGGGCGTCCACGTCTGCAACGACGTGGCGGACCTGTTGCATCTCATCGGTGCCGCACCGTCAAACTAAGGTCAAAAAGAAACGCGCAGTGCGGTGACGCCTGTGGCAGGTACTCTTTAGCGATCCAGGCTCTATGGAAGTCCGGAGCGGTTTCGCCGGCCGTTAGAGCAGGTCGTGCGTTGACGGAACCGCGAATCGATTCCAGCCAACCATAATCCGTACTAACCGTTGGCGAGCTGAAGGCTGGCCTGACTGTGCACGACGACCCTTCTCTTAGCCGGATTGCGGAGCCGGCTGCGGCGATGAACAACCGGGGCGGCGTCGACGACGGTGTCGTCGACGATGTCCGGTTCATTGTCGCCAAAGGTCACCAGATTGACCGGCTCGGCGACGGCGAGCAGATCCGATGCGAACTCGGCACCAATCTGCGCAAAGGCTTGGCGCGCCGTTGGCCAGTCGGCTGACCAGGTGACTGTTGGGGCCGATATCCGATCCGCCTTTTTGGCAATAACGACACCCGTGCCATCGTCGCTCATCGACCAGAGATAACCGTGCGAGGCGATGTCGCCATTGCACCGTCCAACGCGGTAGCGCTTCATGACGGCCTTGAAGGCCTCCAGGTCGCTGTCGCGAAGTCGTAGCTCAATTTGCCAAGACGTCTCGTCCATGTTCGCCCTCTCGCTCGCCAGTCTCCGACCACCGCTCCCAAGTTGGATCGTCCGTCTCCAGGCCGCTCCGGACAAGTAACAGCGCCTCACATATCCGTTGATCATGGCGCGATGCCGGTCAATGACTTGTGATACCGGGACGCTGCCGCGGATTGCGCCGTATCGGGTTCGCGATTTCGCGCGTTCAAGACGGCAAGACGATCGAAACCGGCAAGGCGGCGCCGCAGAGGCTGTGTGGTGATTTACTTACGGCCACAAGCGGAATTACTTGAGCTTCGGCGTGGCATGGTTCGGCGTTCATGCAAGGCGAGCCGCCGACCCATCGATGGGCGGTTCGGCGGGGGACCGCCACTGCTTGCTCCAGTTTACATCCCCATTTGAGAAAATAGGTATGGTCGGTTGTCCTGATACGGAACGCAGCGGCCGCCCGAAACTGATTCGACCGTATCGACCCAACCCATCGGGGATGTCACCGAAGAACGGACAACGCTCCTGACGTGAGTTGCGGGTGTGGGCCCGACTGTTGCCGCACCCATTTGTCCCGGTATGGGACTTCTCTATCGATATGCATGGTGTCGCCAGCATCGAAATACAATCAGAGATAGCAAGAGTGGTGCGGCGTGCTGTTTTGATGTCATGATACCAAACGCAACGCGCGCCATTCTCGGTGTCTCTCACACCAGTGCCGGAGTCGATGTCGCCTCAACCTCCTTCAATTGGAGGCTGGGACGTGCGCCGTGGATGTCCTTACGTAGCTGATTTTATGCCATCAACTTTCTGTGATCGCGCTAGGTTGCCGCACATTGCGTTGATGTCTGACGTTTACCCGATCACGGCGGTGGCATGAGGGTCCGTCGACGATGACGCCAATGCGCTTCCGGACTGGCAGTACTCTGGCGCACGGCTGGGCGACGTCCATAAAGTTGTTTTTTATCAATAGGTTGGTGGGGCCGTGCGAAAAAGATGACTGGACGAGCTTGTGTTGACGTGTGGCGCGTCAAGCGCTCACCAATGGGTCGGTACGGCCGCGTCCGCCCCTGGACGCCGGGCATTTGGTCATTGATGGGGCAATTCACGCGCGCGTCACCCAAAGATCGGTGGCCAAACGGTCGGACGGTGATGGTGAGTGGCCAAATGTCGAGGGTTTCCAAGGCGGGCCGGACATGCATGAATGCGGTTCACGGTCTGACCCAGGCGATTGCGCGATTGGGCATCCTACCCTTACGTAGTTCTACTTAAGTAGATGACCGGATTCTTGGAACTGTAGGTTGCGATCTAACATGTGCTATGGGGAAACCGGATTGTTTGAGCGGATTTCCAATCGAAATGGATAAGCTAGATCTGACGATTGGAAATGTGAGATCCGGAGTGGCACGGTTCATGCATCGGAGGGGGTATGACCATGTGGCCTACATCGCAAACCGTATGGCGGACACGCCGCGATCGGGGTGAGGACGAGCACCCCGGAAGCGGCGTGCCGCGTTTGTTCACGCAATGCGTTGCCTATCCCTGTGGGCAACGTGAGTTACGGATGGATTAACTCCTGTGGTCGAGGTCTATTCATTGGTAGTGTTCATCTCAGCCGGAAGGGTTCTCCAACGGAGATAAAGTAGTGTTTTTGGCTGCGATGAAATTTCCACATCAGGATGTTGCTTAGTCAGAATAGAGAGTTTTTACCCACTAAGCATAGTTGTTCATCTGATGAATAGCTGAGAACCTATCAGAGTGGAAGGTAATAGATATGTCGATCGGGTAGGAGGACTTTTTCGAGTTGTTTCGGAAGCAAAATAAAAGGCAAAGAGCTACCGAAAATCGTTGTGGGGTCGCTGAGTAAGTAAAGCTGGTCCGAGCATTGTGGATAGGAAATCTAAATCGATGGTTCGGACTGACAGTCCAAAAAGGGGAAATCCCATGAGTACCACGTTTATTGTCGACTCCAACCGCCTCTCAAGAGAGGGCATGGTTCGTCTCTTGAGCGATACGAATTTCGATGTCCTGGGTCACGCTGGTGACATTAGCGGTCTTGATGATGGCATGGCTGAGTCCAGCCCGCCTGATCTGCTGCTGCTTGATCTGCCGCGTGAGACCGAGGGGCTGAAAGAGCGTTTGATCGAGCTGCGCGAGCGCGCACCCAACATGAAGGTCGTCGTGCTGACCACGTCGGTGCAGCCGCGGCCGCTTGCTGAATACTTCAGCGCCGGCGTTGACGGCTACCTGCTGAAGGACATCTCGACGGAAGCCCTGATCGGGTCGCTTAACTTGGTTCTGGCCGGCGAGCGCGTGTTCCCGTCTCAACTTATTCCGCTGATTCTCCGCGGTACCTCGGCGATGCCGACGATGGCGAACACGGCGACCGCGGAAGGTGCCAACCTGTCGGACCGCGAGCTTCAGATCCTCGGCTGCCTCGTCGAGGGAGCCTCCAACAAGATGATTGCGAACCGCCTTAGCGTGACCGAAGCGACCATCAAGGTTCACGTGAAAAGCATCCTGCGCAAGATCAACGCACAGAACCGCACGCAAGCGGCGATCTGGGCGCTGAACAACGGCATTGCTGCGGATGCCGGCTTGATGATGGGACCCTCATCGCCCAACTGAGGGAACCCAACACTTGTGCGCTTACGAGGATGCCGCCCCTAGGAAACAGGGGCGGCATTCTCTTTTGTGGGGCTGCCAACGACGGGCGCGTCCGATCAAGTGCCTTAGTGTTGTGGGTCGACCACGGCCTGTCAGTGTGCCCTCAACCGGATCTTGAGGTGCACGGGCCTAGCCCGAGATACATCAGCCCGATATCAACCGTCGTCGCGTGGCAGCCGTCTCGTTGCGGCATCGGCCGCTGAAAACACGAATCGCCCTGTCGGAATCACTTCGCCGACGGTGGTATTGCGGCCATTGACCGCACTACCGCTACCGTCGGCGAAAATGTTGGCAGAAGAGGGCGCCCAGCCAGGCTCGGCGCCGGTACTTACCGTCCGATACTATCCACCCAGGCCGAAGACCTGTGATGTCCAGGTGTTGATGGCATCCGCGGATCCGCCGCCATAACCATAGCCGCCACCGAACGACGGATAGCCGCCGCCACCGGTTGTTGCCGCCACCAGGCGGAACGTCCAGCTTGTCACGGTGATGCCGGAACTCGAACCGAAGCCGAGCAACAACTGACCACCGTCGCCGCTGCCCGTGCCGACGTTCTCAAAGAACAGACCGCCCAGGTCCAAGCCGCGTCCGCGGAACTGCGGGATTATCTCGCCGCTGGCGCTGGTCACGATCGGCACACGGCCGCCGCGGTTGTTTTGGGTGATCGTCAGCAGCGTTCCGTCCGCGGCGCGCATGATGTTGTCGGGCGTCGCGTTGAAAAGTTGCTGGTTGATGATGGCCTGGCGCGCCGCCGTGCTCATGCCGACACCGCCATCGGGCGTGTCGAACGAGAACGGCTCGTTGTTCAACTGGGCGCTGGCCGGTGCCATATGGAGCAAGGCAACTGCACCAATCATGGCTGCCAAGACGAGACGAAATCGCATCGGTTCTCTCCTGCCGTACATGGACGGGGCCGAACCTTCTGGCCCCCCTCATCGCAAATTAAGCCGTAATCTGGACCAAATAATCAAGTGGATTGCGAACAACCGGTATGCAATCCCGCCTAATAACCTTGATCCACCCCTTTAGATCGTCAATTCAAGCTGGTTTCATATGATCGTGCGGCCGGCACGAATGCTTGAATGGCGGCGAAAACAGCGGCTTCAGTTCTGTTTCGCAGTTGCAATTTACCCAAAAGGCTCCTGACGACGTACTTCACGTTGGCTTCGGTCATATCCAATTCTTCGGATATCGTCCGATTGCTCTTGCCTTCGCCAAGCAGCGCCAGAACCTGCTGTTCCGTCGGTGTCAACGATGCCAGCAGCTGAAGGCGCAGTTCGGTCACCGTGAAGGACGGCGTCATGAACGGCGGCACCAGGCAATAGCCGTCGAGGCTGAGCCTGGCGACTTCGGCCGTCAGTGGCAGCTGCTCGTCAACGAACAGCCAGGCATCGACCAGCGACAAAAGGTTTGTTGCCTGCAGCAGGTCATCGCGCCTCAGCGCCACGACGATGGTGGCGCGCCGCGACACCCTGAGCAGATCGGCATACTCCATGTCGTTCAGTTTGGTGTGCCAAACGATCACGACGTTCGGGCGGCCGTTCTCGGAGGCTTGCGTCGGCAAGTCCGACAGGCGCTTGGCCTGATTGAGTTGAATGCCGTGCTCTTCGGCCATAGCCCGCTGAAGCTGGAGCTCTGGCGTGGAGCCTTCGGCTACGATGGCGACATTGAGGGGTCGTGCCGCACTTGTTTCACTTGTTTGCATCCTCATGCAGTCCCTGTTCAGAATTGGTCCCTAATTCTTGCATTACGTTGGTTCGCGCACAGTGGTGCCTGGTTTTTTTGTGCGGCACCTTTATTGGGCGGATGACGAGCGCGGTTGCCTCGCGGCAATCGCGACCGGGTAACATGGTGACTGGCCAAGACGTCTTCTTCATGGCGACGTCACGGCAGCCGGCCGAGCGCGGTCTTGAGGCAGATCGCGCCCATCCTATCGATCGGACGGTATGGCTTTTGACGAGTATCCAAGCTTCTTAACCGGCCAACATTAGATAGGTGTCGCAACAGGCGAACACCACGACCCGCAGTTTGTCAAAAATCCGTGACTACACCACGGGTAAAAAGGTCTACGACTTTGGATGAACGTTAACTAAATATTAAGAACAGTATTACCCTTTAGATAGTAGCCTATCCTTTTTAATTACGAGGAGAGAAGGGGGTAATCCCTTTTCCAGCACGATTAGTACTTCTTAACTCTTACCTTTCTGGACCTCTTCCGTAAGCTTCAACGCACGAGATTTCACGTCATTGCCGGAGGCGATCCGGCGTACCCGGTCCCGGCTGCGAGCGTGACCGAGGTTTGAGGAGGGTCCAGCAAAATGCGTCTATTCGTTCCTGCGGCAATTGCGGCTGTTGCTCTTGTTGTAACGGCTTGCAACACCGGCCCCTACCCGAAGGAAGGCGTGCAGCCTGCCTTCAGCTTCCCGGTTACCAGCAACGACACGCCTTACAGTCAGTGTCTGCGCGCGTTGGGCGGTGTCCAGGGTAATCATCTGCCGGTCTTCGCCGTGGGTGAAGTCGCCGATAAGACGGGCCAGATCAACTATGACGAGAACGGCTACGCGCTGTCGCAGGGCGTTTCCGAGATGGTCATCAGCGCGCTTGCCAAGACCGACAAGGCGAACCTGGTTGAGCGCCTGGACCTGCGCATCCCCCTCGCCGAAGTCCAGTTGGCCGAACAGGGCCGCCTGTCGCGCTCGGCTGATGAATACACCGACCTTCCCGCCAGCGATTTTGTCATCGCCGGCGCGTTGACCGAGCTCAACTACAACATCGTCAGCGAAGGCGCCCAGCTGTTTATCGACGGCATTGGCGGCGGCGCTCGCACGGTGGTGATCAACGTTGCACTCGACATGCGCGTGATCAGCTCGCGCACCTTCGCGGTGCCGTTTGTGGTGAGCCTCCAGAAACAGATTTACGGGTTCGAAGTCGAAGCGAATGTGTTCCGCTTCTTCGGCGACACCCTGGTTGAGTTTGACGCCGGACGGATCAGGAATGAACCGCTCCAGCTCGGCGTCCGTTCCGTCGTTGAGATGGGTGTTTACCAGATCATGACGGAATTCCTTGGTCTGCCCGCGAGCGAGAGCTGCCGTCTCGTTGAGACAGACCATATGGCGTCGTACCTCGAGCAGCTCTAAATCCTGAAAGGAGAATGGTAGTTATGAATACGTTCGGTAAAGCGACCCTTCTGGCCGGCGCCTCCGCCGTTGCCATGGGTCTGGCGAGCACCCAGGCTTCCGCTTTCGATACGGTCGATTGGGACTGGTACGCCGACATCTACGAGAAGGTCCTCATCAAGGTTAAGATCGATCCGGAATTCGACCCCAGTGGTCTGGTCCAGGTCGAGAAGCTTCAGATCTTCGTTGGCGACGTGAAGGCCAACGCTTGGGTCGAGGCCGTCCTGCACAAGCCTGCCGCGCCGGGTTATGACATCGTTCGCTTGGAAAGCGGCGGTTCGGGCTCGTTCGAAGGCAAGTTCAGCGGTTACTTCTCTGGCCACACCCAGGGCAAGGTCCTGGACGAAGAGATCGCCTACCTGACCGAAGAGAAGAAGTGCTGGTGGGGCAAGGGCTGCAAGGAGTGGATCGAGCCGCACTACGTGAAGGACATCGATCCGTTCTATGGCAAGACCAAGGGTCATGTCGGTGGCAAGCTCTATGGTGGCTTCGAGTGGAGCGGCTACCAGGAAGTTCTGGTCCCGGATCCGTTCACGCTTGACCAGCTGCCGTTGGTTGAGATCACCGCGACCGCGATCGGCAACGCCGAGAGCATCGACTCTGACGTGGCCGTCATGGTCCACGAAGGTCAGTTCGTCGTGGGTGATGGCGACCATGCCTACCTGCCGTACTGGCTCAGCGGTAAGAATGAGCACACCCAGCTCGCTGATGCGTTGCTCTACCTGGCCCTCAACGGCCAGCTGGAGAAGGCCAACATCTCGGCCAACGCTGGTTCCTGGTACATCCAGCAGGCTCAGGCTGACATCTCCGCGACGGCTGTTGCCAACTCCAACAGCATCAACGTTGATGCCGCCACGCCTGATGATGCGGTCGTTATCGCTGACCTGACGCAGTTCGCGTATGCCGACGTTACGGCCAACGCTTACCTGGGTCTGCACGTCATCGACAACTACGTTGACCTCGGCACGCTCGACGGTGCTCTGACTTCGGTCACCGCCACGGCCGTTGGTAACGTCTCCAACATCACCGTCTGCGCCGTCAACTGTGGCGACGAGTAAGACTGTGTGAGGTGTAAGGTTCGGATGAAGGTTTAATCATCCGCAAGTGTTGGGAAGCCGGGATGCAGCAGCTGTTGCATCCCGGCGACCCTCCTCTCCCGCAAACATTCTTGGATCGGCAAATCCTGTTCGGAAGGAGAAGAATGATGGTAACAAAGTTTCAGAACATCGTCGCCGCCCTGGCCGTTACGACCGCCATGGGCGTGCTTGCCGCGCCGGCCGGCGCGCAGATGTTCGAACGCGCTTACAGCAACAGCAACCGCGACGGCCTGAGCAGCGCCGTGGTGATGAAGCAGGTCGACGAAGGCCTGTTCTCACCCCAGCAGCCGGTCGTGTCATCCGGCGGCGGCGGCGGCGACGTCCTGCTGTGCGGTTCCGATGAGTCGCAGTCTTCCGCGACCGCCAACTCGTCCTGCATCATTATCGGTGATGGCGCTACCGCGATCATCGACATGGGCCAGGACAGCCTTGGCGATCAGGATGCCAATGCCGAGTCCAACCAGGACGTGAACGGCGACCTGTCGGACGCCCTGGAGGCTTTGTCTGGCGGTTAATGGTTGATCAACCCACAAGGGTTGATGGCTGATCTAGATTTTCTCGTCTCCTGACCTACGCTCGGGGCCGAGCCTAAGAAGTGAATGGCATCTTTAGGGTGTCAAAGCGGGATAGCGCCCGTCTGAACGTCTCATGACGATCAGGCGGGCGCTTCGCGTTGGTTGGGGGGAAGGCAAACCCGAAGAAACGGGCCACCAATCAGCGTCTTGCGTGACTGGTGTCATAGCCTCGTGTTAACGAATTCGGCATTCTCGATGTTGTTGGAAGGGCGTTCCACCCCAACTGACACGATACGGACCGCATCTTGCCGTTTCAGCGGCCGGGTACAGTCGCGATAGCTTTTACTGATTGTGTGCGCGGCTCTTGGCGGGTCGGAAAAGACGTAACTCATGCTTATTCTTGCTGACAATCTGGGCTCCGTTACCGACCAAGCGACCGGGACACGCTGGCAGGGCGAGAAGATCGCTTCGGAAGCCCGGGAACGCTGTCTTGCCTTGAGCGAAGGCGGTATCGGACCCGGTGACACCGTGGCGCTGTGGCAGGGCGGGTCCGGCGCTTTTTTTGCCGATCTGCTGGCCGCCTGGTCTGCTGGCGCGGCGGTCGCTGTCCTCAATCCCGGGTTGACGGCCGATGAGGTGGATGCGGTCATCGGTCATGTTCGGGCCAAGCTTGTCCTGGTTGATGGGGATCTCGATCGTGCCCGCGCCATGTCCAGCATCCCGGTCGTTGATTTCGGCGCGTCGGTCGGTCCTGATCCGGCGCCGCGTACTGATCGCCGGGCCACGCTTGATGATCCCGCCCTTATGCTCTTTACGTCCGGCACGACCGGCACGCCAAAGGGGGTTGTCCACACGTTTCGTTCTTTGGTGGCGCGCCTGGCGCTGAACGAGACGTTTATCGGCCGCGACGATTTTCGCCGAACGCTATGCACCCTGCCGACCCATTTTGGCCACGGCCTGATCGGCAACAGCCTGACGCCGCTGCTCCACGGCGGCGACGTCACACTGATCGCCGGCAGTGATGCGCGTGCGGTCATGCAGCTGGGCGCTGTCATCGACGAGCACGCGATCACGTTCATGAGTTCCGTTCCCGCGCTGTGGAAAATGGCGCTCAAGATGTCGAAGCCGCCGTCCGGCGGCTCTCTTCGTAGGGTACACGTCGGGTCCGCGCCACTCTCGGCGGACTTGTGGTCAAAGATCATCGAGTGGTGCGGCACACGAAATGTCGTGAACATGTATGGCATCACGGAAACGGCGAACTGGATCGGCGGCGCGTCGGCGGCGGCGTTTGAGCCTCAGGATGGCTTGGTCGGACGCATGTGGGGCGGCCAGGCCGGCGTGCTAAAGGACGACGGATCCATTGCCGCCGAAGGCGATGGTGAGATCGTCGTTCAGGCTCCCTCGCTCATGGCCGGCTACTTCGAGCTTGATGACTTGACGGCCGCGGTGCTGAAAGACGGCTGGTTTCATACCGGCGACATCGGTCACGTCGAGGGTGGCGTCGTCCGGCTCACGGGGCGCGAGAAGTATGAGATCAACCGCGCCGGCATGAAGGTCCATCCAGAAGATATCGATCTGCTTCTGGAGCGCCACGACGGTGTTGTCGAAGCCTGCGCGTTTGGCGCGCCTGATCCAATCGTGGGGGAGATGGTTTGTGTCGCTGTCGTCATCGACCAGGGCCACGCCATCGACGACATAAAGTCCTGGTGCCGAGAGCGCCTGGTGCGCGAGAAGAATCCGGAGAAGTGGTTCGTTCTTGACGCCATCCCCAAAACCGACCGTGGCAAGATAAACCGCAACGTGGTTGCGGAGGCTTGCTTTGCTTCCGACTAGGGCGATGATCGCCGCCCCACAACGACAGCCGGCGCACCGCGCCAGGCATTGCGCATAGAGGCGGACGATGCAGCCGACACGACGACGCGAGAAGGCCAAGCCGATTAGGCTGGTTACCAAACGTTTTGTCTTGCGTTCACTTCGGCCGGAGGATGCAAAGAAGCCATTTCTCGATTGGGTCGCCGACCCCGAGGTCATGGGTCCACTCAATCAGGAGGTCGATGACAACCCTCGACGTGAAGTTTGGGCAGCTTCCATAGCCGATTGCGACGGCATCAACAGGTTTCAGATTGGCATCTTCACGCGCCGCACTGGCGATTTTATCGGTGTCTACTATGTGACCATGGACTGGGAGAACCGCAACGGTCTGTTCAGCGTGATGATTGGTGACAAGGCCTATTGGGGCGACAAGGTCGTCCTTGAAACCCGCGCTGCCTTGCTTGATCACTTCTTTCTGCAACGCGGCATGGAAAAGGCTGTTGGCCGTCCGCCTGCGCGAAACATTCCGTCCGTGTTCAATTACAAGGCGGAAGGCTGGCGACTGGAAGGCGTTCTAAAGGGGCAGATCCGATCGATTGACGATGGAAGCCGGTTGGACCAGTACGAGTTCGGTTTGTTGAAGGAAGAGTGGCTGGAGCTGCGTGAGTCGATCGTGGGTGATGGTGGTGTCTGACGGTTCACCCGCGACATCAACCGACGCGCGTGGCGTGCCGCCGGTTGCCTATGCTCAGCCGGTCGATGGCGTGCGCCGCGATGCGTTTTGGCCCGTCGCAGCCGAGGTGGGCCATGCCGGCGGGTAGGGTGCGGTCTCGGCCCAAACCGAAGCCGATCAGGTTGATGACCGATCGCTTTCTGTTGCGTTCGCTCCGGCCGGAGGATGCGGGCGAGCCTTACAGCACCTGGTTGGCGGACCCCGAGGTCATGACGCCGCTCAATCAGGTCGCCAGGTCGCTAAGTCGCGACGAGTTGCGCGGCACAATCCTGTCGCGCGATGGCATCAACGACTTTCTGATCGGCATTTTTGTGCGCCATCCCAGCAAGTTCATCGGGCTCTACTTCATCGACGCAGACTGGCACAACAAGACGGTGACGTTCAGCGTTCTGATTGGCGACAAGTCCTATTGGGGCAGCAATGTCGTCGCGGAGACACGCGCGGTCTTGCTCGATCATTTCTTCGACGTTCTGGGCGCTGAGAAGGCCATCGGCCAACCGCCGGCGCGCAACATTCCGTCGGTGTTCAATTACAAGGCCGAGGGTTGGCGTCTGGAAGGGACGTTCAAGGGTCAGCTGCAGTCCAACCTCGATGACAGTCGGCTCGATCAATTCCAGTTCGGCCTCCTAAAGGACGAGTGGTTCGCGATGCGGAAGGGTAAGAACAGTGACAGCAAGTCTTGATTCAGCACGACAGATCCTTGCCGAAGCGCTTGAAGTGGAGCCGGAGACCGTCTCGGCACAGGCCCGTCTCGGCGATCCCGAAGCCTGGGACAGCCTGGCCCACCTGCGCCTGATCCTGGCGATCGAAGCCAAGCTGGGTCACGAGCTTGGGCCCGATCAGATTATCGCGATTGAATCGCTCGACGACGTCGCGGCGATCCTTAACGGCAAAGCGTCTTAACCGACGCCGCCGCACAGGATAAGCAGACACCAACATGCCGCCGACAGACAAGAAACCGGTTCCGATCCGACTCACCACCGAGCGATTTCTCTTGCGATCGCTGGAACTAAGTGACGCAACCGAGCGGTTCGTCTCCTGGTTGGCGGACCCCGGTGTGATGAAGCCTCTCAACAAACCGACGAGCCAATTGACCGTCCAGCAGCTGGAGGCGATCATCCGAGCCGTCGACGGAATCAAGAACTTCCAGATCGGCATCTTTGAGCGTCGATCCAAAGCGCATGTTGGCAATTTCTACGCGAGCATTGACGACATTCATCAAACGGCGACCATTGATGTGATGATCGGCGACACCGGCTACTGGGGCAGCAAGGTCGTCAACGAGTGCCGCGCCGCCTTGCTCGATCATTTCTTTCGGGTGCGCGGTGTTGAGAAGGTCATCGGCCGTCCGCTCGTGCGCAACTTCCCGTCCGTTTTCAACTACAAGACGCAAGGTTGGCATCTGGAAGGCATCCTGAAGGAGCAGTGGAGATCGTTCTATGGCGAGGGACGGTTGGATCAGTACCAGTTCTGCATGCTGAAGGATGAATGGCGGTCCCGCCGGCAGGCCGACCAGGCAAAGGCCAAGCCCAAGAAAGGTGACCGGAAGAAAGCTGCAGCACGCCGGCGCTCTTGATGGCACTTTTCAGCCAATCGTGTGTCTCTCGCCTCCAACTGGCTTCGATACGCCGGTTTCCTCCGGTTGTCTCACAACGTCCACATTCTGTGGACAAGCTGATGGCCAGACGCGTGGCGGGGACCGTCAGTCGGGCCAGAGCGCTGTCCCAAAGGGATGTTATCCCGATGCACCGCAGGTCCGGCACCTGGCCACATGGGCCGGATGGCGGGTTCTGTTATGATAGGCCGAGCGGATTGGCCTTACGGGATCAGGGCTAGGGAGTGCGTGTGACGACGTATCGAAACGGGCATTCGACCGAGAGATTGGGCAAGAAGCCTATTTGGCGCCGGCACGGCAGTTGCTGGGGTTTGGTGCTTGCGCTTCTGTCTGGCGTGATCGGTTTCGCAGTAAGCAGCCCAATCGTTGCGAGCAAAGCGCGCGCGGTAGAGCCCTACTTCTGTATCGAGCTGGTCTTGTCGAGGAACTGGCCGGCGGCGCAGTTCTATTGCGACGCCGCCGCGATGCCCGACAACACGGGCGTGGTGTTGGCCGAGGGCATTGCCTACTTCTTTGGCGCGCAAGACGCCGGCGATGTCGCCCATGCCGGCCGCCTGTGGCGCGGCCTGCCGCCGTTGGCTGACGAGGGTGAGTGGCGCAATGTTGCCGGCGTCTACGATGCCGAGATCGACATCGTCGAGCGCGAAGCCGCGACCCTCAATCGGCTCGCGCAATACAAGCTTGGTGTGCTGCACGAGACAGGCCACCTGACGACCGCCGACCCACCGGTCGCCGTGTTCCGTTATCAGCAAGCCGCCAATGCCGGCCTGCCGGAAGCCCACATCGCGCTTGCCCGCTTGTTTCAGCACGGCATCGGTGTTGAGGCAGACCCGGTTGCCGCGCAACAGCACTTGTTGGCGGCCATCGAAGCGCGCCCGGCTCTGCGACTTCCTGCCCGACCGGCACCAAGCGAGGCCGTGGCCGATGCAAGTTCCGTCGAAGAACCCATTGGGACAGCCGTATCCAGCGGCGGAAGCAACACTGAAGGTGGCATCCTGGCCGCCATAACCGGTGATGACGAGAACACCCAGAGTGTCGTTGAGTCGAACGACACCCAAACGGACGACACCCAGATTGCGGCGATTGACCCCAACATGTCGGAGGCGGAGCTGGAAGCGCTGGAGACCTCGATCGTGACGGGACAGTTACGCCGGAGAACGATTGTCGGTGACGCGGCCGGGCAGGGGACCGTGGATGGTGACAGCAATGATGTCGACGTCGAGCCGGTCGGCGAGACCACAATCGCCGCCGCCGTACCCGACGACGACGCATCGACCAGCGATGGCGATCGTGAAACCGATACCGGAATTGGTGCCGGTATCTTGGCGGGCCTTTTGGGCAGCGGTGACTCGGTAAATGACGACGAGATCGAGTCGGACGAGCAAGCCGTGGTCCAGCTATGGGATACCGATTCTGGGGTTGCGATCGTGCCGCCTGAGGCATCGGCCGGCGCGGCGGATGTCGAGGGCGAGTCCGAGACGTCCGGGGTGTCCATTCAGTCCGATAGCGCCGTTGCCGACGGCGAAACGGCAGACACGGATTCACGATGGGCGCCGCCTGCCGAGGTCGCGGCGCTGTACTATCCCAAAGAGCCGTTGGAAGAGACGTCAACCGATCTTGCGCCCACGGCTCCTTCGAGCTCCGCCAGCAGTGGTCAGACCGTCGGAAGCGGTGAGTCAGTTAGTGTAACGACCGGTCGCCTTGATACGCGCCAGGTCGATGATGGGCCGAACTTCTCCTGCGCCGACACGGCGACCGGCGCGACAATGGCCATGCCGGTCATTCGCGAAGAAGGCGACCTCGGTGATGAGCCGTCCGAGATAGATCAACAACCGGGCGAGCCGCTAAGCGCAGATCAGCTTGCGTCGTTGGAGGCCGGTTTCCGCGCGAAAGCGGCGGGCGACTTCGACGGCGCGCTTGCAGCGTGGGAGCCGCTTGCCGTGGATGGCTTGCCGACGGCGCAGTATCTCGTGGGTTTATTGTATCTGACCGGCGATGCGCTGCCGCGCAACCTCCGTGCGGCCTATGCCTGGTTCAGCCTGGCCGGTGACCGCGGCCATCAACTGGCGAACTGCGAACGACTTCGCTTGGCCGAGCGCCTTTCACCCGATGATATCGCCCTGGCGAACGATCTGGCCGGGACGCTGGCGCCGATTCCTTAGGGACAGCAGATCGGTTCCGACCGATAGGTCGCCAACAACGATCGGCCCAACGACGGCACGGGCGATCGGGTTCGCGTCAGTTAGAACAGTGGCTCTAGGGAACTGGAGCCGGCCAAGGCGGGGCCGGGGTCTGTTTATGGTGAGACAGTCTCGTCGCCCTCGGTCCACGCCCAGGTCGTGTTGCTGGGAATGGACGTCTGAGGCGCGTCCGCTTGGGCCGTTGTTACCTCGACATCCGAGCACATCATCATCTCGACCGGAAAACTATTGCCCGGCAGACAGACGGGCTGAACGCTGCAGACCTTTTCCGTCTGCGATGACATGGCAACCCCGGTCTGCACGCCCGTGACCACGGACTCATCTCCGTCGGCATCGGTCTCGGCCACGACCTTGTCGGTTTCGGCGTCCGCGGAAACCTCGATCGGTGTGCCGGCATTGCCGCCGCGGGACTCGATCTCGACGTCCTCCTTCGAGGCGCTTCCTTGCGGCCCGCCATCGATCATCGCCAAACAGCTTTCGGATACCTGGTCATCAAGGCCGCTCAGGGCCTCCATGACGTTGGGCGCCTGGCTGGCGGCGGTTTGAGACGGATCGACCATGGCATCCAGAACCATGCCGGCAGCGGTCATACCCAGCGTCGCAGGGTCGCAAGCCGCCGTTGTCAGCAACACGGTCGTTGCTGCGGGAATAATAAGGGAGCGCATGGCCAGGACTATACGCTAGAGCCCCTACCAAGTCTGATGGGTATAGGTCTTAGCCCCTTTGCCTTGGTGATAAGCCAAGAGTTCTATCTTTCGAGCAGAATTTGCTCTTAAGAGGTAGAGGTCCCGTTTGTAGTAGGCCTCCCGATACTTGATTTACGACCCATGCCCACAATCGTTTTTTCTCCGCCCTTGGTAGATTACTTCGCGCCCCAGGTATGAGCCGGCGGCGATTTGGACAGACAACATAGTGGGTGACGGCGATGGCGAACATCAACCTTAAGGAAATGTATGCCATCGCGGCGCAGCACTATTTGGCCGGCCATCACGAAAAGGCCGCCGCGACCTACCGCCGGATCCTTAAGATTGAGCCTGACCGTGCCGACGCAGTTCATCTGCTCGGCAAAATCGAGTTTGCGCGACGCAAGTTCGACACGGCCCTCGAGCTGTTCGAGCGCTGCCTCGACATGGTGTCCGACGATGATCTGAAACTGTTGACGGCGTCGCACCGGATGCGCGGCGAGGTGCTGCGGTCGCTGGGCCGCCACGCCGATGCCGTCGAAGCCTGCCGCATGGCTCTCAGCCTGCAACCCGATAGCACGCCGGCGCTGATCAGCATGGGTGCCGCGCTGCGCGGCCTCGGCCGTTTGGACGATGCGCTGGCTTGCCTTGACTGTGTCATCAAGCTTGAGCCGGAAATGGCGGTGGCTCATAACAACCGCGGCAACGTGCTGCGCGAGATGGGCCGTTCGGCCGAGGCCATCGCGTCCTATCGCCACGCGCTCGCCATCAACCCTCGCATGATCGAGGCGCACAACAACCTTGCCAACGAGCTGCGCAATCTGGGCGAACTCGAAGAGGCGATCGCGTCATACGAACAGGCCCTGAGCATGCGCCCGGACGATCCGGTCTTTCTGGTCAACCTGTTCAATGTCCTGAGCTACGCCTGCGCATGGGAGCGTCGCGCTTGGGTCGCCAACCGGCTCGCCAAGGTCACCGAAGACCAGGTCCAACGGGGCGCTCTTGTTACGGAAACGCCGTTTCTGTGTACCCTTCGAACCGACGATCCCGCGCTACTGTACGATATGGGATCGGCCGCGACCGTCGCGGCATCGCGTAAGGCGCCGACGCAACGTAGCGATTGGCACAAGACCGTTCCCACGCCGAAGGCATCGGATCGGCTGCGTGTCGGCTACTTCATCGACGGCTTGGACAATCAGCCGGCGCGCCGAAAGCTGCAGACGCTGGCACAGAGCCACGATCGCGACCGCTTCGCCGTTTTTGCTTATTGCTGCGGCAACGAGCTGAACCGTCAAAGTCAAATAGAGCGCGTGTGCGATGGCTACACGAACCTGAGGCAGTTGGACGATGTCGAGGCCGCCAAGCGTATCGCCGCGGATGGCCTCGACGTCTTGGTCGACCTGTCCGGTCACCAGCCTGGCGGCCGCCTGGGTATCGTTGCCCAGCGCCCGGCGCCGGTCCAGCTGACGTGGCCCAATCTGGTCGTGACCACCGGACCGTCGTGTGCCGATTTCATGGTCACGGACAATGTGACGGTGCCGCCGGCCAACGCGGAGCACTTTGGCGAGTCTCTGCTTTACCTGCCGGCCGGTCACCAGGTGTTAGGGCACGAATCACTGCCGATCCCGGCGCGCCCCGATCGTCAGTCACTTGGCTTGCCGAGCGAAGGAACCGTCTTTGCCTGTTTCGGCCGGGCGTTGCGTTTCGACCCCGAGGCTTTTGACTGTTGGATGAAGATCCTGGCCGCCCTGCCTGACAGCGTCCTGTGGTTGGGTCGCATGAATCGATTGACGGTGACAAATCTGCGAGCAGCCGCGGCAGCATCCGGCATCGATCCCGACCGGCTGATTATCGCTGGACGCTCGCGCGCCAAAACATCCCATCTCAGCCGTCTGGCCTGCGTCGACGTCTGGTTGGATACCCACAAGCAAAGCAGCGACATGGCGTTGATGGATGCCCTGTGGGCCGGTGTTCCCGCCATTACGTTCGCGGGCAATACGGCGCCGTCGCGCGCCGGCGCCAGCCTCATGAAGGCGGCCGGTCAGGATGGTTTGGTCGTCAATGGGCCGCGCGACTATGTCGCCCTTGCGATCGACCTGGCGCGCCAGCCGGAGCGGCGCGCTCAGATCACTGCGAACCTGGTTGCCGGACGCGATGCCGGTGCTCTGTTCGACAAAGCAGTCGTGATCAGCCGGTTCGAGCAGATGCTGGAGCGTGTTGCCGGGCGTGAACCCGAACTCGCGATGCTTGAGACGAAGCTGCCGAGCCATGCGGGCGTTGCCGGCTCGGCTATCTGACCGCAGCGCTGTCCGTGCCGGACTGGACACGGTTTGCGGAGCCACACCGTTCGACTAACCCTTTCGTCTAGGGAGGGGCTATACCAATTCTCCGGGTTGGAGATTATGGTGAGGCATACCTTCAATGCTCGGAAGCGTAATCCTGAATCATGCTTCGCCAACGCGGGGTGATGGCGTCTAATCAGGCCACTTCGTAAGCGTCTTACGTCCCCACGAGCGCTTCGAAGACGATGCTTCTAGCATCTGAGAAAAGGCCCTCGCCGCTTCCCCGACCCCGACCTGCACCCGCGGCGGGGGCCGCTCTCTCCTCAGCTCCCATCTGTCGCGCTCAGGACCGTCTGCCCGACTCGGCCACCTCTGGCCGCACGCAAGACCGTCATTGGGTGCTCAAACCGCCCAACATGGATTGCGATTGTAAATCCATCAGGTAAAGACGCAGTTCGTGAAGATCGCGGTCGGTCTTCTGAAAAGACAGCCTCACCGGGTGGGCGGTGGCAAACCACTCGCGCAGGCGAAGGTGCGACCAGTCGACCACCTGCACGACCTTGCCGAGATCACGCGCTTGACCTAAACCAACGGTTTCGCCCGGCATGACATGGCACGTGTTGCACTGCTCATCCGCCAGGGACCTGCCGAAGTTGAGATCGGCGGCCATGAGGGTTGGGGAATGGAGGGCCGTCGTGGTCAAGCCCGCAAGAATCAACAGGAAAGCGCGCAAACCGGGCATGGAGTTCTACCTTCGATCCATAAAGATTGCTTTTCGTGTGATCGCCGACATGGACCCTGGTGAAAGATACGGTTATCCGTTGTGACGGGATGATTGAACCTCGCCCGGCTGGCAGTTTACGGCAGAGTTCGGCGCCGGGCACTAACCCTTCAGTCTTGTTGCGTTTCACTACCTTGGACTTGTGGTACGTAAGGATTTGTTCGTAAGTATCAATGTGACATCGGCTGGTCAGAAGTATTACCCGCGAATAATCGACATGAAGCCGTTTGCTTTCTCGATCAACACGGCGCGAACCAACACACTCGGCGCAATCCGGTGTAAATGATGACGGAGGAGACACTATGAAGCTGTTTGGCTCGATCGGGGCTTTCTCGATCGTGAATAGACGAATTCAGTCGATCGCTGCGACGGCGCTGCTGGCCGCGGGCATCTCGATGGCGGCGGACACCGACTCCGCCCAGGCGCAGGATATCGTGCCGGACACGTGGACCGTGGACTGTCAGGCGCCTAAGTGTGTCCTTTACTACGTGACCGCCGGCATGCGGCTCTATATCGGCGAAGAGTTGGAAGGCGACCGCCTCCTGATGGAGATCCGCTTGGGCCCGTCGCTGCCAGGGACGCCCGTCACCATGCGTATCGATACCGGTTATAGCGCCGGCTTGATTGTGACCGAGTGCGCCGACGAAACTAATTGCCGTTTGATTCTTGACATCAGCGAGAACGAGCAGCTGATCGAACAGCTCAAGCAAGGCGGTGATGGCATGACCGCCTATGTCATCGACGAAGGTCAGACGATCATCTTGGTGCCGTTCACGCTAAGTGGCTTCACCGCCGCCTATAACGAACTGATGTCTGGTGGCTAAGAAAGTCGTCGGCGGTACGCACCAGCGTGCCGCCTGATCGACTCCTTCTACGTTCATCATGCCGGATCGTCGCGTTTTCATTGTCAACGATCAAAGGAATGTCCGGGTTCTGCTCGAGACACTCCTGACATCGTCGGGTTACTCACCGGTCTGCTATGACGCTGGCCGGGCGTTCCTGCACGACTTGCCGCGCCTGAAACGAGGCATGGTGTTGCTGGATGTCCGTCTGCCCGACATTGACGGCCTGGAAGTGCTCGCGCGGATCCGCGAGGAGAACACCAGCCTCAAGGTGATCATGATGACCGGCCATGCCGACGTGCCGGCGGCCGTGCGGGCCATGCAGGAGGGCGCCGTCGATTTCATCGAAAAGCCGTTCTCCCAGGATGCCCTTCTATCGAGCCTCGAGCGTGCTTCCAGCGCACGGCAAAAGGCTGCCGGTACCGCCAAGAACACCTCGACGATGGATCGGCTCTCGCCGCGAGAGCGGCAGGTCCTGCAGGGCATCGTCGCGGGCAAGACCAACAAGCTGATCGCCCGGGATCTGGGCATCAGCCATCGCACGGTCGAGGCCCACCGAGCGCGCCTGATGATGAAGTCCGGCGCGGACTCGGTTGCCGACCTCGTTCGAATTGCTCTCCAGGGCTAGAGTTCGACGGGCGTCTAGGAATCAGACCAAAACGCCGCCCCGCACATCCTTGTAGACGGCCAGATAGTCCTGAACCTGCACCAGGGGCCGTTTCGACCACCAGAAGTTCTCCAAGACGAACGTCGTGATTTCGCGCCGCTGGTCCAGGCTGTAGTTGTGGACGTGTGGATAGAGCATGATCATCCAGACGACGGCCATGTACTGCTCGAAATCATCGACGAAGAACTGGACCTCGCTGGTTCTGGACGCGAGCTGGGCGTCTGAAAGAGCAGGGCTCTCGGCCAACACATCACGAAACGCCAGCAGGTCCTGGTCGTTGCGGTGACCGAAGAATCTGTCCGCGAAGTGATTGTAGAGCCAGGTGGTGGTGCCCGGACGCGGCGTCGATGACATCAGCGCCAGGTGAAGCGCGCCCTTGGGTGCCAAGAGGCCCTTGTAGAGGTTCTCCATCAGCGGCGCCCAGGTCGACTTGTCACTGTAGTAGAGCGAGTGGTGGAGCGTGATCAGATCAAAGCGCTCGCCACCCAGGCGCTTGTCCAAGGTACGCTTGGCATCCCGCGGCGTTGCAAACGACGTCGCGTAGTCCCCGACAACCGTCGTTACGCCCTCGATCAACTGGCGTTTGATGCGCCGATCGACCACCGCAAGAGCGGTCTCGTCGATATCAAACAAGTAGAGGCCGCCCTTGAACGCGGCTTCGAGGATGCGGAACTGTGGTTCGTCGCTGCAGCCAAGGGCCAGCGCGCGCAGCGGCAGCGAGAGCGGCACCGTCTTGTTGATGCTGCGGATAACCTTGCTCAGCGAGTCCGCGACATCAGCCTTTTCGTTGGTATGGCGCGACCAGATCTTGTTCTGCTGGTATGTGGTTGAATCTGCGGCGGCTATGCCCCGATCGATCAGCTCTCTTTCGTAGCTTTTCAACATCGTCTTGCTCCCGTTTCTTATTTTTCTGAAATGTGGGGAGCATTGCGCTTTACGGCAAGACGAAATCGACTTGTCAGTTCATGGCCATTTTGTGTCTAGATGCACAGAGGTTTGGTCGGCGTTTAACTGATTACTTGAGCTGCTAGGCACATGCTGCAAAGACGGTGTTCAGTCATGACGCTGTGCTGGCTTACTCCAGTTCGGCGATCACCTGATCGGTCGTGCGCTGACGGCAGTAGCCTTTGATGACGTTCAGAGAATTGTCGTGACGCTCCTGGGAATAGGTCGCGCAAGCATCGCCGACCAGGGTGACGAGATAACCGAGGTCACAGGCATCGCGCACCGCGGACTCCACGCACTGATCGGTGATGAGCCCGCTGATCACCAACTGACGGACACCGAGATTGCGCAGGATGTAGTCGATATGGGTCGACACGAAGACGCTGGACGACGTCTTGGGCAGCCATATCTCGTCGTCGCTGGGCGCGATCTCGTCGATCACCTTGCCGTCCCACGACCCCTTGGGCACGTGGAACCCAGTGATTTTGTAATCCAGGCTGCGGTCGCGTCCGTCCTTGGTCAGGCTTTCGATGGTTGTGTACAAAACCTCGACACCAGCCTTGCGGCAGGCCGCCTGCAGACGCCGCATATTGGGCTTGGCTGTTTGGTCGAGCCTGTCGAAGTAGTAGCCGTAGCGCGCGTCGATGTCGGCCGCGGAAAGCCCGTTGAACTCGCTGCCTTCCGGGTGCGCGCAGAAGTTCTGCACATCGATGAAGAGAAGGGCCGATTGATTGGGTTCAAGAGGGATTTCGCGGCTTGGTTTGGCGGTGTCTGGCATGGCTGTGTTCCGACAAGGTGATGGGCGGTCGATCTAGTTGGCGCGCGGATAGATCCGTTCGGCGTTCTCGGTCGCGATCATCGCGACGATGCGGTCAGCCTCCTTCACGTTGCAGGAGTCCTCGGCAATCCAGCGGTCGAGATGCTGCTTAAGGGCGCGCCGGAACTGAAGCTGACCGAGATAGTAGAGTTCGGCCAGGCCGAACGCGTCGGAGCTATAAAGCTGTTTGTAGAACGGACCCATTTCAAGCGCTTCGCCCAGGATGTCCGCGGCCTGCGGACCGGCGAAGTTCAGGATGACGCCGACGTCGTAATAGACGTTCTGAAAGATCTCGGCGAGCCAGGCCGCCTCGCGCTGGAAGGGATAGTTGTGCAGCAGCGTGCATGGCACCTCCCAGCCTTCCATCGCGCGCAGGTAATCGGTGAAGTGACTGGGATCGCAGGCGTGCATGTAGATGTCGGGGTCGCCGAAGCCGACATGGATCTGCAGCGGCAACTTGTGGTCCCGGCACAATTCGCCGCCGGCCCACAGGCCATGGCGGACAATCTCAACCTCGTTCAGGCGGAACTTGCCGGCTTCTTCCGAGGCCTTGTACCAGCGGTCGACACCGGTTTGGACGTCGCTTGACGACGGCGGTGTTTGATCGATGGCGAAGGTCACGCGGTAGGCGACGATGGTCTTCAGGCCGACCGCGGTCCGCGCGCGTGCCGCCAGTTCTTCCGTGAACGCGTTCGGGAAATCGCCGGCGGAAACACCGCTTCGCGCCACCTCTTCGGCGACGGCTTCGATACGCACGACCTCGTGCGCCGGCCTGTCGGAGAGCTCCGCCATCATCGGCGGGTCGGCGATGTCGTCGCTGCGATGGCCGGTGTCGACCAGCAGGCTCTCCATGCCACAGGCCCGCAAGAGGCGCTTGTTCACCTCTTCGGCGCCCAGCGCACGGCGGCGCTCGACATAGGCTTCGCCGCTGCAGAAGGGTTCGAGGTCGAGCAATGGCGCGCACCAGCGCCGCACCACCAGGCCGAGCGGTTTGTCGAACTGGGACGTACCCGGCGGCGGCGGCTTGTAGCTCTCGCTCATCAACGCCTCAAACGTGGTGAGATCCAGGTCGCTGGGAACGACGCCGTGGCAGTGGTGGTCGATCAGGGGCAGGTCGACATTGGGTTCAGTAGGCATAGCGGTACCTCTCACACATGGCTTCGGGGCTTTGATCGGCGAACATCGCGCTCTCGAACCGTTTCAGGGACGTGTAGGCCTCAATCATGGTCGGCGTGAACCAGCCCATCACAGTCTCGTCGCCGGCGAACGCATCAAGGGCTTCGTCCAGTGATTGCGGCAAGGCGTCGATGCCGAGCTCCTGTCGCTCGGCGTCGCTCAGATCAGCGGGATCGCGGTCGAGCATGGGCGGCAGCGGAAGTTTGCCCCGGATGCCCTCAAGACCCGCGCGCACGATCGCGCCCAGGGCCAGATAGGGGCTTGCTGTCGCGTCGGTCGCGCGGAATTCGATATTGAAGGCCGCGCCACGCTCGGCGGGGTCGTGTTTGGGCGAGGGGCAGATGCGGATTGCGGCCTCGCGGTTTTGAACGCCAACGGTGTTGTAGCCGCAACTCCAGTGATGCGGACCAAGCCTGAGGTAGGAGACCAGGCTCGGCGCGGTCAGCGCCGTCAAGGCCGCCATGTGCCGCGAGATGCCGGCGATGAAGTGCGCGGCGACGTCGCTCAACTCTCCTGCACCGTTGGGGTCGTAGGCGGCGGCATTGCCATCGCTATCGCGAAAGCTCATGTGCAGATGACAGCCGTTGCCGACACCATCGGGCGTCGGTTTAGGTGTCACCGAGGCATGCAGGCCGGAGCGCCGGGCAATCTCTCGCAGGATTTCCCGCGTCACGACCACGCGGTCCGCGCCGGCGACACCTGGCGCCGGTCCACAACTGATCTCGTACTGGCTCAGGCCATACTCCGGCTCGACGGTTTCCAGATCGACGCCGGCGCTATTCAAGGCGGTCACCAGGCGCTCGATGAACGGTGCCACCTGGCGTGCGCTGCTAAGCGAGAAGGGGGGAACCCAGGGCCCGTCGCCACCAGTCAGCAAGAACTCGTTCTCGTAGGCCGAATACAACGTCAGTCCGGTCTCGATCTTCAGATCATCAAGTGCGGCGATCAGGAAGCTGCGCGTACAGCATTCCCAAGGGCTGCCGTCGGCGTTCAGTGAGTTGCACAGGACGAAGTCCAGCGCCGGCCAATCGCCGTCGGCGTCAAGGTGAACCTGGGTCGCGGGGTCCGGCGTCTGGCGCAGTTCGGTCATCGGCCCCCACGGGTTCGGCGCGATATCCTCGAACGGTGTCAGCGATTGACCCGCCGCAGCCCAGCCCAACCCGTGTTCTCGACGGCTCTCGTACGCGCGCTTCGGCACACCGCGTGTGCGCGTTAGCCCGACCAGGTCGTTCCAAACCAGATAGACGACATCCCCCTCGCTCATAACCTAGCTCTGTCCCCCGTCGTCTTCCTGTTCGCTCCAGGTCGACCCGGAGCGCAGCTCCTCGAGCACCTCGATGCGTTGCTTGATCGATGTTCCCATGCGCGCGACCAGCGCGGCCAGCAATGTTTCAGCAACGGCCAGGGACGAGACCAGAGAGTCATAGGGTGACGGCGCCTCGACGCTCGCCGTCAGCACATGATCGGCGAAATCGGCAATCGGTGACAGCCAGGGATCGGTGACCAGGACGATCGTCACGCCACGCTTGGAGGCTCGATGGGCGAACTCCACCGTATCCTTCTGATATCGGCGCAGGTCGAAGACGATCAGGACGTCGCGTCGGCCCATGTCGAGCAGGCTGTCGTTACGCTGCCCACCTTCCGGCGCGATAGTCCGGCAGTTCGGCCGAAACTGGAAGAGATCGGAGAAAAGCGCAGTCGCGCAGGTCTGAGACGAACGCCCGCCGGTCGTCCAGATCGGGCGGCGCTGATCGGCCAACAGCTCCACAACCGCCTCGATCTCGGCGCGCGGCAGGTTGGCAAAGGTCGCGTCGAGCGCCCGTACGAAGGTCTGATGGGCCTGTTCGACAACGTCCTTTGGTTTGGTGTCCGACCGCCGACGCTTGTACATGCGAAGCGGTGAATCAATACGCGCGGCAAGATCCTGGCGCAGCGCCTTCTGGAACTCCGGATAGCCGGCGAAGCCGAGCTTGGTGGCAAAGCGCACGACGGTTGGACCGCTGACCTGGGTGCGCTGGGCCAGTTCGGCAACGGTGTCGAAACCGGCCATCATGTTGGTGGCGAACAGTGCGCGCGCGACCTTGCGTTCGGACGGTGTCAGTTCGGCTGAACGCTGGTGAATCATCTCACCCAGCGTCGTGCGATCGGCGTCTTTGTCCGCTGTGGAGGCCATGTAACAAGCATTACAAAACCGTTCAGGCTGGTCAATCATGTAACATCGCGCTTGACGGCCTAAACGGCAGGTCCCTATCGTTGTTCCATAACCAACCGTTAACAAGGCGGGGGCAAAGGGGTGGGGCAACCGGCTGCCGGCAACGGGTCATCAGCGGGGCCGAGTGGAGGCGTGATGCGGCTGCTGCCGCAAGGCACGATCTCCGGCAGCCTGATTCTCATCATCCCCATCGTCATCGTCACGCTGCTTGCCTGGCAGACCGTTGGCGCCGCCATGCAGGGCACGGTCACGCACTACCTGGTGATGACCGTCGCGGTCCTCGCGTTCAGCATCTTCACCGGTAACTCCGGCATTCTGAGTTTTGGTCACGCTGCGTTCATGGGGCTGGCGGCGCATATCACGGGCGTTCTGACCATCCCGGCGGCGCAGAAGGCGATCTTTCTCCCCGATCTGCCGCTGTGGCTCGCCCAGACGGAAATGAGCTTTCTTGCCGCCGGCTTGATCGCAATCGCCATCGTGACGGTGATCGCCTTTCTGATCGGCGTGCCCATCGCGCGTCTAGGTGGCCCGTCAGCGGCGATCGCGACGTTGGGGCTGCTGATCATCATCTACGGCGTCGTTGTCGGCGCTCGCGATTTCACGCGCGGCAGTCAGGCGCTGATCGGCGTGCCGATTGAGATCAATATTCCGATGGCGTTGATCTTTGCCGTGCTGGCGATCGTGATCGCGCGGTTCTTCCGGGATTCGCTTGCCGGACTGGAATTGCGCGCCGTCCGCGAAGACGAACCGGCCGCGCGCGCCATTGGCGTCAACGCGCCTGGCAGGCGCCTCTTGGCCTGGACGGTAAGCGGCGGCGTCGCCGCGCTGGCCGGGGTTTTGCTGGCCCATTACCTGGGCGTCTATTCGCCCAAGGAGTTCTATTTCCAGATCACGTTCGCGATCCTCGTCATGCTGATCGTCGGCGGTATGACGAGTGTGTCCGGGGCCGTGATTGGCGCGATCGCCGTCACGGTCATGATCGAACTTCTGCGCTCTGCCGAGGACCGCCTGAATGCCGACTATTTCGGCGAACCCACGGTGTTTGGGCTGACGGATATCGGCCTCAGCCTCGCCATCCTGGCGATCCTGTTCTGGCGTCGAGAAGGCCTCTTTGGGTTCTGGGAAGTCGATGAACTCGTGGGGCGTTGGCGGAGGCGGTCCACTAGCTCTGAAGCCGCATTGTCGGCACCGCCTGCCACGGCGAAGATCGCGCCTGACGGCAGCCTTGCCGTCGAGAAGGTGGTCAAGGCGTTCGGCGGATTGCGCGCCGTTGATGGGGCAAGCCTCGTGCTCCGCCCGGGCGAGATCCTCGGGCTTATCGGGCCCAACGGGTCGGGCAAGACAACGCTGCTGGGCACGATCTCCGGGGCCTTGGAGTTGACCGATGGACGGATAGTGCTGGACGGTGACGACATCTCGGACCTGCCGGCGCACAAGATCGCGCGACGTCATGTCGGCCGCACCTTCCAGAATGTCCGCCTGTTCATTCATCTGACCGTCCTTGACAACGTCAAGGTGGCGTTGGCGGCGAGCGGCACGCGCTTGCCGCCTGGCGAGATGGCGGCGCGCTCGCTGGCTTTGTTGAGCGAACTTGGTATCGCCGACTATGCCGACCGCCGCGCCGGCACCTTGGCGTACGGCCTGCAGCGGCGATTGGAGATCGCCCGCGCGCTCGCGCTTGCGCCGCGCTACCTGCTGCTCGACGAGCCGGCGGCGGGCATGAACGAAACCGAATCCGACGAACTGCTGGAAATCCTGGGCCGGTTGCGTGACAGCCGCGGTCTGGGCCTGCTGGTCGTCGATCACGACCTGCGCCTGATCATGCGTTTATGCGACCGCGTGGTCGTCTTGAACAAGGGACAGGTCATTGCCGAGGGCGCACCGGGAGAGGTTCAGGCCAATCCCGACGTGATCGAGGCATATCTTGGCAAACGCAGGGCGGCGTCCCAAGCCGCGCCTGCACCACAAGGGAGGTAAGGATAATGACGATATCCCGTTGGTTGAAGACAACCGCCATGTCGGCGGTGCTGGTCGGCGCCGGGGTCATGGCCGGTCCGGCGGTGGCACAGGACACGCTGATCATCGGCTATGCCGGTGGCCACACCGGCTATTTGGCGCCATACGATCAGTCATCCCTGAAAGGCGTGCAGTTGGCGATCGAGGAGATCAATGCGGCCGGTGGTATCGGCGGCAACATGCCGATCGAACTGATCGTCAAGGACACCCGCTCCGATACGGCTCAAGCCCAGGTGGCCGCCCAAGAGCTGGTCGACGAGGGCGTCCACGTCATGATTGTCAGTTGTGACGTCGATCCTGCCGTCGCTTCGGGCGTTGTTGCACAGGCGGCCGAGATCCCGGCCGTCAGTTCCTGTGCGTCGACGCCGACTCTGCCGGCGGCTGTTGGACCCTACATGTTCAGCAACTACACCGCCGATAACCTGCAGGCGGCCGTGCTGGCCGAGTACGCCCGGGAGCAGGGCTACAATAACGCCTACGTTCTGCTGTCGCGCGACACGCCTTATACCGAAAAGCTGCCTGAGTACTTCTCCGAGGCGTTCGGCAATATGGGTGGCAACGTCGTGATGACCGGCGAGTACACCATGGGTCAGCAGGACTTTTCGGCCGAGGTCACCAACATCACCGGTCTCGACCCGCAACCCGATGTCATCATGACATCGGCGTATGAGCCTGATTTCCCGGCGTTCATCAAGCAACTCCGCGCTGCCGGCATCGATACGCCGGTGCTGGGGTCCGACGGTATCGATTCACCAACCACGTTCTCGCTTGGTGACGTCTCGGAAGGTGTCGTCTTCTCCAATGCCGGTTTCCCGTCGCCGGGAAGCTCCTTGGAGGCCTATGAGACGGCTTACGAGGCGAAGTACGGCGAGCCGAACGACACCATCTTCACGGCGACCGGTTACGACATCATCAAGGTCGTCGCCGCGGCCGTGGAGCAGGCCGGCTCGACCGATGGCGCCGCCATCCGCGATGCCTGGGACAACCTTGAGGATGTCCAGGTCGCGACCGGGACCATGACCTACAAGGGTCAGGAGCGTGTGCCGGTTCGCGTCGTCGCCTTGAACCGTGTCAGCGACGGTCTGCGCGAGCATGTCGGTGACTATTCGCCCGATCCCTCGCAGATCCCCGCTCCGTGAGCGAACGGGACCACGTACTGACGGTTGAGGGGCTCACGGTCCGCTACGGCGCTATTGAAGCTGTGCGGGGCGTGAGCCTCGCCGTCGACGACGGTGGCATAACGACTCTTCTCGGCGCCAACGGCGCCGGGAAGAGCTCGACCCTGAGCGCTATCATGGGACTGGTGCCCGTCGCGGCCGGTTCGGTCGTGTTGGAGGACCGCAATGTCACGGGCGAAGCACCGGAACGCATCGTGCGCCGGGGCATGACCCTGACGCCGGAAGGTCGGCATGTGTTCGCCAATCTGACGGTCCAGGAGAACCTGTCGCTTGGCGCGGCATCAAGGCGCGACCGCGGCGAGATCAGCGCGACCCGAGACGAGATGATGAACCTGTTCCCAGTCTTGGCCGAGCGCCGCGATCAGGTCGCCGGAACGCTCTCCGGTGGTGAACAGCAGATGCTGGCGATCGCGCGTTCGTTGATGTCGAAACCGCGCATACTTTTGTTGGACGAACCCTCTTTAGGATTGGCGCCCCAGATCGTCGACACGATCTTCGAGCTGATTGCGGGGCTTCGTGACCGAGGTCTCACCATCCTTCTGGTCGAGCAGAACGTCGATCTGGCGCTCGAAATCGCCAATCGCGGCTACGTCATGGCATCCGGCGCCATCGTGATGTCGGGTGCGGCCGAGGAGCTGCGGCAGTCGGCCGGCGTTGAGCGCGCCTATATGGGCGTGGCCTAGGCCGGGCGGCGAGGCGGGGCGCCATGGATATTCTGGTACAGCAGACGGTCAACGCATTGTCGCTCGGCGGCACCTATGCGTTGCTGGCGCTGGGACTTGCCATGGTTTTCAGCGTCCTCGGGCTGATCAACTTCGCCCATGGCGATCTGATGACCATTACCGGCTATGGCATGTTCTTCTGCATCGTCGCGGGCCTGCCGTTTCCCGTCGCGGTCATCGTCGGGATTCTGGCGGCGGTATTCGCCGCGGTCTTGATGGAGCGCATCGCGTTCAGGCCGGTGCGCGACGCCAGTACGGCGACCATGCTGCTGACCAGCTTCGCCGTCAGCACCATCCTTCACATGCTGTTCCAGAACTTGATCTCGGCGCGGCCCCGGCCGATCCCAATTCCCAGCATGTTCGCTGGCGCCATCGATATCCTGGGCTTCGACATCGGCGCAATCCAGGCAATCTCGATCTGCGCGACGGCGCTCTTGCTGTTCGCGCTCACCATGTTCTTGCGCCGCTCGATGCTGGGCATCGCCATGCGCGCGGCCTCGCTGGACTTTCCCACCACCCGGCTGATGGGCATCAACGCCAACGCAGTCATCTCGACGGCGTTCGCCATATCCGGCCTGCTCGCCGGCGTCGCCGGTGTCCTGTGGTTGGCACAGCGCGGCTCGGTCGATCCGCTGATGGGCTTTCTGCCGGTCTTGAAAGCCTTTATCGCTGTCGTCCTGGGCGGCCTGGGCAGCCTCTCGGGCGCCGTTGTCGGCGGCCTCGTGCTGGGCATCATCGAGGTCGGCCTGCGCGCATTCTTGCCCGAGGAACTCTTGCCGTTCCGCGAATCCATCGCGCTGTCGCTCGTGATCATCCTGTTGCTGATCCGCCCGGAAGGCCTCCTGGGCCGCAAGGAAGCCATTCGCTAGGGGGCCCGCCATGTCTGCCGTGCAGAAAAAAGATGTTGCTGTCATCGGTGCCGGTATCGCTGGCGCTTCGGCAGCGTTTGCCCTATCTCAGCAAGGTGTTGACGCGGTGCTGATCGAGAGGGATCACCCGGCAAGCGGACCGACCGGCACGTCGTCTGCGGTTTGCCATCTCTTCTATACCGAACCTGAACTGTCGCTGCTGGCGCGGCGCGGCTGCGACCTGCTCAAGGCGGTTCCAGAGATCACCAATCACCCGCATCCAGTGTTTCACGAGGTCGGGATGTTGTGGGCCTGCGGCGCCAACAACGAAACGGTCTGGCGTGAGTCGGCGATCCGCATCCGCGATGGGGAAGGCGGCGGCATCGAGCTCTTGTCGCCGGACGACATGGCCCCGATGGCGCCAGGTTTTGCCATGGACCAGATCGTCCTGGCTTTGTGGGAAGAAGATTACGGCTATGCCGACCCTTATGACGCGACAAACGCCTTCGCGTCCGCGGCCAAAGCGGCGGGTGTCGAGGTCAAGCAGCAGGCGCGCGTCCACGACCTTGAGATCGCCGGCGGCAAGGTGACCGGGCTGTCGCTGGATAACGGCGATCGGCTCGCCGTCGATACGGTCATCTGCGCCATGGGTCCGTGGACCGGTCCGTTCATCGAGGCTCAGACGGGCGCCGCGCTGCCTGTTCACATCGAACGGCACGCCATGGCGGTGTTAGACAGCGGGTCCGCGACCTTGGATATCCTGCCGTTTGCCTGGTGCGACGACATCAACGCCCACTACGCCCGGCCTGAACGGGACCACAGCATACTGATCGGTACCTGGGCGGGTGGCGGCACCGGCGTGCGTAACGATGAGGCCGAGCGGCCCGACAGCCACGACGATCCAAACAATTTCGACAATGGATCGTCCCAGGATGAGTCGGTGTGGATCGTCGAGCAGGCTCTGCCGCGCTTGCCGGCATTGGCCGAGTTCGGCATCAAGCCAGGCTACGCTTGCCTCTACGACATGAGCCCCGACGATCTGCCGGTCGTTGATCATGTGCCCGGCATCGACGGTTTAATCGTGGTAGCGGGCTCCAGTGGCCACGGTTTCAAGCTTGGGCCTGCAATCGGCGAGGAGGCGGTTCGTCTTGCGACGACGGGCGCTTCGGATCTGTTGGCGCCGTTCAGCCTGGAACGGTTCAACTGATGGAGGCGGTCGTGGCGAACTCGCTCCTGGAACGTGACGCCCGCGCGCTCGGCGCGATCGGAAAGCTGAGGTGCTTTCCGCTGACCATCAAACACGCGCGCGGCAACTATCTGATCGAGGAGGATGGGCGCGAGTTGCTCGACATGGCGGCGTCCGCCGGCGCGGCGCTGCTCGGCTATGGCCACCCGGCAGTGATTGAGGCGGCCCAGCGCGGTTTTACCGAGGCCGCCGGTGCGTCCGACATGTTCGGCGCCTCGGAAATGGCCGTCAGCTTGGCTGAAGAACTCCTGGCGATCACCCCGGGGCAAGGTGAACGACGGGTGTGGTTCGGCCACAGCGGCTCGGACGCCAACGACACGGCCATGCGCGCGATCAGCGCGGCTACCGGGCGCCGGCGATTTCTGTCGTTCTACGGCGCGTATCACGGTGGTGTATCGGGCTCGATGTCAGTGTCGAGCCATCCCTCACAGAGCCACAGTCTGCCGCGCGCCGGGCTGGTCCAGATACCTTACCCCAATCCCTATCGGCCGCTTTCCGGTGATGACGCCGCGAAGGCGGTGCTCGACTATCTCGACTTCGTCTTGGAATGCGGCGCGCCGCCGAACGATATCGGCGCCTGTTTTATCGAGCCGCTGCAGTCCGACGGCGGCATGATCGTGCCGCCGCCGGGTTTCATGAAGGCGCTGCAAGAGCGTTGCCGCCGCCACGGCATTCTGCTTGTCAGCGATGAGGTGAAGGTGGGCCTGGGCCGCCCGGGCCGCTGGCATTGCTTCGAGTGCGAGGGGATCGAGCCGGATGTCGTCACCTTCGGCAAAGGGCTGGGCAGCGGCGTGCCGATCTCGGCCATCGTCGCGCCTGCGGAGATCATGGATTTCCAGCCCGCCTTCGCGCTGATCACAACAACCGGCAACGCGGTTTGCACGTCCGTCGGGCGCGCGGTTCTGAAAACCATCGAGGACGAGGGCCTGATCGCCAATGCCGCGGCGCGGGGCGAGCAGATCATGACGAGCCTGAAAGCCATGCAGGCCAAGCACCCCTTGCTGGGCGAGGTTCGCGGCAGAGGGCTTGCAATCGGGTTTGAGCTGGTCGAAGACCGCGAAACCCGCGCCCCGGCGACCAAGGCCGCCGCCAAAGTGGTCTTCCGTGCCTATCAACTCGGCATCGTCTGCACCTATGTCGGCATGTATTCGAACGTGCCGGAGCTGACGCCGCCGCTGACCTTGAGCGAGAGCGAGGCGGATCACGCCGTTGAGGTTCTCGGCCATGCGATCGACGATGTCGAGCAGGGCCGGGTCTCCGATGCCGATGTCGCTGCGTTCGCGGGTTGGTGACGTGGCCCACCCGATGCTGACGGAAAACGATGGCCCGCCCTTCGAGGTGGTCAACGGCGGCGGTGTGGCCGACTGTCTGGTGGTGTGCGATCACGCCTCCGACGTCATACCAGAGCGATTGGGCGATCTCGGGCTGGATGAGCGTCATCTGCGCGAGCATATCGCGTGGGACATCGGTGCGGCGGCAATGACGCGGCGGCTAGCCGAACGTCTGGACGCGCCGGCGGTGCTGGCCGGATTCTCGCGACTGGTCGTCGACTGCAACCGCTACCTGGATGACCCCGCCGCCTTCGTCGAGGTGAGCGACCGTGTGACGGTCCCCGGCAACGCCGCGCTTTCCGCCGCGGCGAAGCAAGAGCGCGCGGATGCCTTTTACCGGCCTTATCACGGCGAAATCGATCGGCGGATCGAAGCCGCCATGGGTGCTGGAAAAGTGCTGACCGTGGTATCCGTCCACACCATGACAGACCGGATGCGAGGCAAAGAGCTGCGTCCCCAGGAGGTGACAGTCTGTTGGGACCGAGACGAACGCCTCGCCCTATCGTTCATACGGAACCTGGAGGCGGTTGACGGGTTGGTTGTCGGCGACAACGACCCCTATGGGCTTGATCTGGGCGAGGACTATACCGTGCCCGAGCATGCGATGCGGCGCGGCCTGCCCCATATCCAGCTGGAAGTGCGCCAGGATCTCGTCGGCGATGCTGAGGCAGCGCTGCGCTACGCTGACCTTCTCTATGACGCCATGGCCGAGCCGTTGGCGTCAAAAGCGGCCCGCGGCCTCGAGCATCACTGGCCGCTGGAAGGCGACGTTCAGCCGCGCCGATAGATGTCGTCCAGGCGTTCGATGTCGTCTTCGCCAAGATACCCACCGCACTGGATTTCGATCAGACGCATGGGCTCATCGCCCAGGTTTTCGAGCCGGTGGATGGCGCCCAGCGGGACATAGGTCGACTGGTTGGGACCGAGGTCGCGGACATCGTCGCCGACCGTGATGCGTGCCGTGCCGCTGACCACGGTCCAGTGCTCCGAGCGATGAGCATGGCGTTGCAGCGAGAGCCGACCGCCGGGTTTGACCATGATGTGTTTGACCTGAAACCCGTCGCCGGCATCGATGCTCTCATAGTAGCCCCAGGGCCGATAGACCTTGGCGGGATCGATCTGTTCGTTGCGGCCACGGTTCTCTAGTTCGGCAACGATCTGCTTGATCTCGTTCAGCCGGTTGCGCGGGGCGACGAGTACGGCGTCTTTGGTCGCGACCACGACCATGTCTTTGAGGCCGAGCGCGGCGACCAGCGGGCCGGAGGAGTCGATCAAACTGCCCTCAACGCCAATGGTGAGCGTATTGCCGCGCTCGACATTGTCGGTCTTTGACCCAGCGGATCGGCGCCATAACTCACCCCAGGAGCCGACATCGCTCCACGCGCAGTCAAGGGTCGTGGTCGCGGCCCTTCTGGTGCGTTCCATGACCGCATAGTCGATTGAGATATCGGATGCCTCAGCAAAGCTCGTCGCATCCAGGCGAATGAAGTCGAGGTCCCTGACCGCCTTGTCATGGGCCTGCCGGCACGCGGCAACCGTCTCGGCGTCGAACGCCTCCAGTTCATCCAGATAGGTCTTGGCCGCGAACAGGAAGATCCCGCAGTTCCAGGTGTATCCGCCTTCTGCCAGATAACGCTCGGCCGTCTTTTGATCGGGCTTTTCCTTGAACGTCGCGACCGCCTGGACGCCTTCCGCGACGGGGTTGTCGGCCGCCTTGATGTAGCCATAGCCGGTTTCGGCGCGATCCGGCACGGCGCCGAAGGTGACGAGATAACCGTCTTCGGCGGCGGGCAGGGCGCGCATGATCGAATGGCGAAACCCTTCGGCGGGCTGGATGGCGTGGTCCGACGACATGATGAGCAGCGTCTTGTCCGGCGCCAGAAGGGCGGCCGCGGCGATTGCCGGTGCGGTGTTGCGCGCGACGGGCTCCAGCACGATGGCGCCGGGCTCGACACCGACTTCGCGCAATTGTTCGGCGACCAGGAAGCGGTGCTGGTCGTTGGCGATGACGATCGGATTGGCGAAACGCGGGTCTTCGGCGACGCGCAGGACCGTCTCCTGGATCAGACTGAGCTCGCCGACCAAGGGCAGAAACTGCTTGGGCATGGAGCGCCGCGAGGCCGGCCAAAGGCGCGTTCCCGCGCCGCCGGAGAGGATCACGGGTGTGATGAGGGGGGCGTTGCCCATGCTGGCGACAGTCTCCTTGTGTTCATGCTGACAGGGCGCGGACTTTACAAGGACGCAGGACAGGCCGCAAAAGGTGACCATGTTCACGCTTTCCCAGATCACTCACGGCCTGGTCCATCCCGGCAATGTTCTGGTCCTGCTCCTGGCCCTGGGCCTTCTTCTGACCCTTGGGCGGCGTTCTCGGCGACTAGGCACATGGGTGATGGGCGTGGCGACGGTGCTGCTGGTCCTTATCCTTGTGTTGCCGATCGGCGCCTGGTTGCTGGCGCCGCTGGAGAACCGTTTTCCGCGACCTGATCCCATGCCTGAGCAGATCACCGGCATCATCGTGCTGGGCGGTGGCCAGGATGCGCGGCTGACCGTCGACCGAGGCGCGGTTACGGTCAACGGTGCGGCCGAGCGCATGATCGAAGGTGTGGGCCTTATGGCGCGTTATCCCGACGCCGACGTCTATTTCACCGGCGGTCTGGGCGTGCCGGGTATGACCGAAGCCGATGTCGCGCGCGCCTTCTTCGAGATGATGGGGGCAGACATGGAGCGCATCCGCTTCGAAGAGGGCGCGCGGAACACGCATGAGAACGCCGTCCTGTTGTATGACCTCGTCCAGCCGGAACCGGACCAAATCTGGCTTATGGTGACCTCGGCCTCGCACATGACCCGCTCGGTCGCCTCGTTCCGTAAGGCCGGCTGGGATGTCATCGCTTTTCCGGTCGACTACCAGACGCCACGAGCAGCCGACTGGCGCATCGGGTTGTCGTTATCCGGCCATCTGCGAAGTCTGGACACCGCGCTGCGGGAGTATGTCGGCCTCATCGCCTATTGGGCGCTTGGCAGAATCGACGATCCCTGGCCCGCCGCGCCAGAGGAGGCGCCCAGCTAGACGTCGCCCGGCTAGACGTTGCCCGGCTAGACGTCGTGATACGCGCGGTACCAGTCGACAAAGCGCGGTATGCCGTCGTCGATGGTGGTGGCGGGCTCGAAGCCCAGGTCGTTCCGGCTCGCCTCGATGTCGGCATAGGTCTCTTTGACATCGCCGGGCTGCATCGGCTCCATGATGAGTTCGGCCTTGAGCTGCAAGGACTGCTCAATGACGTTGATGAAACGCATCAACGGCTCGCTCTTGTGGTTGCCGAGATTGTAGATGCGGTGTGGCGGTGAATCGTCGGGGACGTTGTCGAGGCTCGCCAGGACGCCGGCGACGATGTCATCGATATAGGTGAAGTCGCGCATCATGTCGCCGTTGTTGAAAACCCGGATCGGGCGGTGCTCTGAAATCGCCTTGGTAAAGATATAGGCCGACATGTCGGGCCGGCCCCAGGGACCGTAGACCGTGAAGAAGCGCAGCCCGGTCGCCGGAATGCAGTAGAGGTGGCTGTAGCAGCGCGCCATCAATTCGCCGGCGCGCTTGGTCGCGGCATAGAGCGAGACCGGGTTGTCGACCCGGTCGTCGACCGAAAAGGGGATATCGGTGTTGCCGCCATAGACCGACGACGAGCTGGCGTAGACCATGTGTTTCATGCCGTCGATGTGGCGCGCCAGCTCGAGCATGTTGAGATGGCCTTCCACATTCGCGCTCGTATAGTCGTGCGGATGATCGAGGGAATGGCGCACGCCGGCCTGTGCGGCCAGATGGATGATCCGATCGATGGCCGGGTGCTTGTTGGCTAGGCTTGAAACCGCGTCTTTGTCGGCGATGTCGAGACGTTCGAACGTGAACCCGCGCTGATCGGTCAATGTCGCGAGCCGCGCCTCTTTGAGGTTCACGTCGTAATAGGTGTTGAGGTTGTCGATGCCGACCACCTCATCACCGCGCGCAAGCAGCGCGCGCGACACGTGGGAGCCGATGAAACCGGCGGCGCCGGTCACGAGGACACTCATGTGGTCTTTCCCGTCGATTGTGTCCGGTCATCGCCCACAATGTCGTCCACACGGGGCGGGGAACAGGCGGACAAGCGCTCTTGGTGCTGTCTAACGGTGACGTTCGTCGAACGCAAGGCTGTCGGCGCCGCGCTGGTACACCCCGCCACGGCTGTTGAGAACCGGCTGGAACCCCAGGGAACGCAAGATGTCGCGTGTATGACCGACCCCGCGGGTCGTGGCCGCCGCTTCATAGTTGAAGAGGCTGGCCGGGTCGGCGATGCGAAGCGCCGATGCATCGAGAAGGATATGGGCGGGATCGAAGGGGGGCTCGACCGGTGTGAAGACGGTGCGTTCCGCGATCGCGGTTGGCAGCGCATCGAGATTGCGCTCCAGCGCCGAGGTGTAGCCATAGGAGCTTTCGACACAGACGCGGGTCAGCGGCGCGTGTTCAAGCAAATGGCCGAGGATGCCCGCGATATCGACATTGCCGGTGCCGCACGCCACCCCGACAATCCGATAGCCGTCATCGACCTTGGCCAGGACATGGTCCTTAAGGTGGACCGAATGCACCCACGGTGCCATCGCTGTCGCCGCGTCGACCGGGTCCTCGACAACATTCATGGAGTTGCCGAAGTCGTAGAGCGCTTGGACGGCCCGATGATCGACGGCTTCCAGGATCTGGCCGACCTCGGCGCCGGTGAACTCTTCGTGGTTTTCCAGCAGCAACATGATGCCTTGATCGGCGACCCGTGGGCCCGCCGCTTTCAGGTCGGCAACGGTCCTGGCCATGATATCCGCGGTTGTCCCGGTATGACGGGTGTAGGTCCTCAGCTTGTCGGCGCCGATCTGTTGAGCCGCTTTTGCCATGGTCGCCAGATGATCGGGATCGGTGCCGGAGGTATCCGTCTCGACAAAAAAACCGGCATCGCCGGCCGCCTCGCCGATGGCCTGAAGGCGGCCGGGATCGGTGCCGCCGGCACAGCGGAAGTTCTGGCCATTCATGCTGATGTGAACGCCGGCGACCCCAAGCTCGACCGCCCGGTCGATGAAGGCGAATGCATCGAAACCGGGCTGATGCAGGAAGTGCTGTTCAAAGCTGAAGGTGTGCAGGCCGATGCGGACCGTCTGGGCGGTATCGGATGGCGGCATGATCAGGCCCCGTAGCGCGACAACATGTCTGAGAAGACAGTGTGGTCGACATTGCCGCCGGATGCGACCACGGCGACAGACTTGCCGGCCAGATCGAGCTTGCCGCTGGTGACCGCCGCCAGTGCAGCCGCGCCGCCGGGTTCCAGGACAATCTTCAGATAGCGGTGGGCCAGCGCCATGGCCCTGCCCACATCGTCCTCGCTGACCGCGAAACCACTCGTCACCAGGCGGTTGTTGATGGCGAAGGTCAATTCACCGGGTGTCGCGGCGAGCAGGGCATCACACAGCGATGGGGTGACCGTTTCCACGCGCTGGCGGGCACCAGCCTCCAATGAGCGTTTGGTGTCGTCCCAGCCTTCCGGTTCGGCGGTATGAATGGTCGCGCCCGGCATGCGCTCGCTTAGGGCGATAGCGCTCCCAGCGGTCAGGCCGCCGCCGCCGCAACAGACGACGACGTGATCGAGGTTCACGCCGTGTTCGCCGGCCTGTTCGGCGATTTCCAGGCCCACGGTACCTTGCCCGGCAACGATGTGGGGGTCGTCATAGGGCGGTATGACGGTTCTGCCCTGTTCCCGCGCGATGTCGAGGGCGATGGTCTCGCGGTCGGCGCCATGGCGCGGATAGGTAACGATCTCCGCGCCCCAGGCGCGGGTGTTGTCGAGTTTTACCGCCGGCGCGTCTTCCGGCATTACGATCACGGCTGGCGTTTCAAGAAACCGTGCGGCCGCGGCGACGCCCTGGGCGTGGTTGCCCGACGAATAGGCGACGATCCCGCGCTGCCTGGCCGCGGCATCGAGCTGGCTGATCGTGTTGAACGCGCCCCTGAACTTGAACGACCCTGTCAGCTGCAGGTTCTCGGCCTTGACCAAGACGCGGCCGCCGAGTTGTTCGTTAAGCAGCGGGGCTTCCAGAAGTGGCGTCCGAACGGCGTGTCCGCGAAGCCGTTCGGCGGCGGCCGCGATGTCGCTGAAACCGGGTTCCTTCATGGTGTCTCCAGACGTGGAAGCGGCTCCTGGGGCGCATTCGACCGCGGAACGCACGCGAAACAACGCGCCTTCGATCGGTATCGGACCCATGGTTTGCCCTTCTTGACGATCGGCGCGAAGCTAACCGAGGCTTATGAACTTGGCGAGCCTTGCTTGCAGCACGACGCAACCTGGCATTATGGTGCGCCGATTCTGGCCTTTCACAATCATCAGCCCATGGAGAGTGCGATGTTCAAGGGGTCCTTTGTTGCCCTCGTCACGTTGTTCCGGAACGGGCAGGTGGACGAGAAAGGGTATCAGGAATTCATCAACTGGCAGATCGAGCAGGGGACCAATGGCCTGGTGCCGATGGGCACCACTGGTGAGTCGCCAACCTTGTCGCACGATGAAGACAAGCGGGTCGTCAAGTGGTGCGTTGAGGCGGCCGGTGGCCGTGTCCCGGTCATTGCCGGCACGGGTTCGAACTCGACCTCGGAATGTATTGAGCTGACTCAAAGCGCCAAGGAGTCGGGCGCCGACGCCGTCCTGATCGTCACCGGCTACTACAACAAGCCGACCCAGGAAGGTTTCTACCAGCACTTCAAGGCAGTCAACGACGCCGTCGACATCCCGATTGTCGTTTACAACATCCCGCCGCGCACCGGGGTCGACATCTCGGTCGAAACCATGGCGCGGATCGCCGCGCTGCCGAATGTCGTCGGCTGCAAGGAGGCGACGGCTGCTGCCGATCGGGCCGCCAAGCAGCGCGCGCGCATCGGTCCGGACTTCTGCCAGATGTCCGGTGAGGACGCCGCCGTTCTGGGCCTGCTAGGCATGGGCGGCCATGGCTGCATCTCGGTCACCGCAAACGTGGCGCCGGCGCTGTGTTCGTCCATGCACAAGGCTTGGCAGGGCGGCGACCACGCCACCGCCCTCGACTTGCAGGACCGTTTGATGCCGCTGCATGAGGCGTTGTTCGCCGAAACCAGCCCCGGGCCGGTCAAGTTTGCGGCCTCGCTCCTTGGATACGGCGACGGTTCGGTGCGTTTGCCGCTGGTCGAGCCGGGCGCGGCGACCAAGGAGCGGGTTGCCCAGGCCATGCGCGGCCTCGGGTTGATCGCGTAACGGCATCATGGCCAAAAAGAAGGCCGAACCGACGGGCCAGACCGTGGCGCGTAACCGAAAGGCGCGCCGTGACTACTTTTTGGATGAGGAGTTCGAGGCCGGTATCCAGCTGACCGGCACCGAGGTCAAATCGTTGCGGGAGGGCCGCGCGACCATCAACGAGGCGTTCGCGCGCGAGAAGGACGGCGAGATCTGGCTCGAAGGGATGCATATCCCTGAGTACGACCCCGCCGGCCGGGCGAACCATGAGCCCAACCGGTCGCGCAAGCTCTTGCTGCACCGGCGCGAGATCAGCCGCCTGATCGGCGCCACGAATAGGTCCGGCCAGACCCTGGTTCCCTTGAGCCTCTACTTCAACCGGCGCGGCATCGCGAAGGTCTCTTTGGCGCTAGCCCGCGGTAAACATACGTATGACAAGCGCCAGGCGGTCCGTGACCGTGACTGGCAGCGGCAAAAGGCGCGGCTGCTGCGCGACCGCGGCTGACCCGCCCGTCGAATTCAAAGACGCTGCTGGATCTGGGCGAAAACAGCCTCGAACATGGCCGGGGTCAGACGGCCGGTGTTCGTGTTGAGGCGCGAGCAGTGGTAGCTGTCGACGAGCGATTTGCCGTCGCCGAGATCGTGGTCGGCGGCATGGCCAAACCGAAACCGTGACTGCTTGTGGCCCAGCGCCCGCAACACCGCATTGTGGGAGATCCCGCCCAAGGCCAGGATAACGCGCAGTTTCGGCATCGCCTCCATCTCGCGGGTTAGAAAATCGTTGCAGGCGCTGATCTCACCGCCAATTGGCTTGTTTTGGGGCGGCACGCACCTGACGGCGTTCGTGATGCGGCAATTGACCAATTGGAGGCCGTCATCTGGTCGTTTTTGATAATCGCCCTTGGCAAATCCGCTCTTGATCAGCGTCGCATAGAGCAGGTCGCCGGCGCCATCGCCGGTAAACGGTCGCCCGGTCCGGTTGGCGCCTTTGAGGCCCGGCGCGAGGCCGACAACCAGAAGACCAGCGTCTTTCGGGCCGAATGCGGGGACCGGCGCGTTATGCCAGTCGGGATGGCGCGCGTTGATATCGTGCCGGAAATCGACAAGGCGCGGACAGAGCGCGCAATCGTCGGTCGGCGCGAAGCGCGTCACGACGTGCGGATGACCACCGCTTCGTCGTCATCGTCCTCGTAATCGTCATAGTCGTCGTCGGTGTGCGCGACGGGCCGTTCGACATACTTGCGGGCGATGACGTCGGCGATATCGGCGATATCGATGAAATTGTCTGCTTGGCGCCGTAGATCGTCGGCCACCATCGGCGGCTGGGTTTTCAGGCTGCTGACCACGGTGACACGCGTTCCCTTGCGTTGTACGGCCTCGACCAGGGACCGGAAGTCGCCATCGCCGGAAAACAACACCGCGTGGTCCATGAATTCGGCCATCTCCAGCATATCGATCGCCAACTCGATATCCATGTTGCCCTTGATCTTGCGGCGGCCCATGGCGTCGGTGAACTCTCGG
>JBCCIS010000022.1 GCA_039028155.1 Pseudomonadota bacterium | reverse complement strand
CGGACGGCGCGCTAGAAACCGAAGTCGTCGAGCATACCGACACGACCTATGCCTACAAGGTCAACCGATGCCGCTATGCGGAGATGTACCGCGACATGGGCATGGCCGATATCGGTTTTCTGCTTTCATGCAACCGCGACGGCACGTTCTGCGAAGGCTACGATCCCAATCTCAAACTGACCCGCAAGCAGACCTTGATGCAGGGCGACGACCACTGCGACTTTCATTACCGCCTTCACGAGGAGCGCTGAGCCCGACGGGCAGCGGAGAACAGACCCTTGAATGATCGCTTACCTTTTTGGCAGCGTCTCTTGATCACCATCTTGGTGATGCTGCTCAGCAGTTATGTGGCTGGCCTTGTATGTCAGCTCATTTTCGGGTTCGCCATTCCCAGCTACATCGCTGGCGCCATCGGTGGTCTGACAAGCCTGCCGACCTGGGATTTCCTCAAGCGGATTCGACCCTCCGGCAAGCGGTAGCGTGGTTATGGGTAAACTGCGGTAATCAACCGAATACCAACTTGATCGCCCACGGGATGTAGACGGAGATCAAGACTATCGCGATCACGTTGAGCAGGATGCCGGCCCTGACCATCTGCATCATCGATATGGCCCCGCTGCTGTAGACGATGGCGTTTGGCGGCGTCGCGACCGGCAGCATGAAGGCGCAGCTCGCCGCGATCGCGACGGGCGCGGCAAGATCGAACGGACTGACCGCGAACACCAAGGCCAGAGCGGCGGCGATCGGGATAAAGGTCGCCGATGTCGCGGTGTTGCTGGCGACCTCCGTCATGAAGATGACGGTGGTAACGAGAAGGCCGACAACGACAATCATCGGCCAGGTGGCGAGGTCCTCCATGCCGGAGCCGATCCAACCGGCCAGCCCGGTCGTCTGGATCGCGTCCGCGAGCGACAGGCCGCCGCCGAAAAGAATCAGAATGTCCCAAGGCACGCGTTTGGCGGTTGGCCAGTCGAGCAGGCGGCTTCCTTTGCCCTGACCCGCCGGCGTTACGAAGAGAAGAACCGACGCGCCGATGGCGATCCCCGTATCGGTGAGGGCGGTTGTGCCGAGAAGGTCGCCGATAAGCGGACGAAAAACCCACAAGGCGGCCGTCAGGCCACCAATTAGCGCGACGCGGTGTTCGGCTGTCGTCATGTCGCCCAGTTCGGCATGGCGTTCTGCGATGATTTCGCGCGCGCCAGCCAATTCCCCCTTGGGCAAGCGGCAGATGACGCGGCACATCAGAAACCAGGTGATCACCAGTAGAGAGATGCTGAGTGGCAAGGCGGCGACCATCCACGCGCCAAATCCGACATAGATGCCGTAGACCTCATCCATCATGCCTGCGGCAAAGGCGTTCGGCACCGAGCCGATCAGCGTGCCGACACCGCCAATGCTGGCCGCGTAGGCCATGCCCAGCATCAGCGCCATCGGAAAGTCGCGGCCGGTCGACGCGCGGCCCTCGCCCAACAGGCGGATCACGGAAAGCCCGATCGGCAGCATCATCAGGATCGCCGCGACGTTCGACATCCACATGCTGAGAAACGCGGACACGGCCATGAACCCGCCGACCAGAAGATCGGCCCGTCCGGGCAGCCGCGTCAGGATGGCCAGGGCCAGGCGGCGGTGAAGACCCCACCGTTCGACCGCAAGCGCGATCAGGAAGCCGCCGAGAAACAGAAAGACAATGCGGTTCGCGAACGGTTCGGTCGCCTCGCTCACCGTGCCGGCGCCGACCAAGGGGATGACGACGATCGGCAGCAGCGATGTCGCCGGCAACGGCACGGCCTCGGATATCCACCATGCCGCCATCCAGGCGGCCAAGCCGGCAATCGACCAAGCGGTCGGCGACAACCCGTCGGGCGGACCGACGAGCAGGGTCGCGATAAAGAGCAAAGGACCAAGGGCCATGCCGACTTTGCTGACATAGTCCGGTCTCGGCGATGGTGCGTCGGGGCGGTTGGTTTCCTGGGTGCTCATGTGGGGTTACGTGGACGGGGATAAGGCGGCGATCTTGACCTGTATCGGGCCTCCCTGCAAAGTCGCGCCGCGCCCGCCCCGACACCATATGATTGGTGGTGCCCGGTCTAGTGGGTATGCGCGGCTCTAAGGACGATGACCCATGTTCGATAGCTTAAGCGGCAGGCTGAACGACATTTTTGACCGCATGCGCCGGCGCGGCGCCTTGCGCGAGGACGATGTCGGCGCGGCGTTGCGCGAGGTGCGTGTCGCGCTGCTGGAGGCCGACGTCGCGCTGCCGGTGGTCAAGGAGTTCGTCGCCAAGGTCAAGGAACAGGCGATTGGCCAGGAGGTTCTGCGCGGCGTCAACCCGGGTCAGATGGTGGTCAAGATCGTCCACGACGAATTGGTCGCCACGCTGGGATCAGAGGCCAGCGAGCTCAATCTGGCGGGCAACCCGCCGGTCGCCATCATGATGGTCGGCCTGCAGGGTTCCGGTAAGACGACCTCGACCGCGAAGATCGCGCGGCGTCTGCAGGAGCGCGACAAGAAACGTGTCCTGATGGCCTCGCTCGACACCCGTCGTCCGGCCGCCCAGGAGCAGTTGAAGGTTTTGGGCGAACAGGCCGGTGTGGTGACCTTGGAGATCGTGCCCAGCCAGGAGCCGGTCGCCATCGCCAAACGCGCCATGGACCAGGGTGCCAAGGGCGGTTTCGACGTGGTCATGCTGGATACGGCCGGGCGCTTGCATGTCGACGATGAGTTGATGGCCGAAGCCGCGGCGGTGCGCGACGCGACCGGCCCGATCGAGAGCCTGCTGGTAGTCGACGCCATGACCGGCCAGGACGCGGTCAATGTGGCGCAGAGCTTCAAGGACACGGTCGGCGTCACCGGCATCGTGATGACCCGCGTCGACGGCGACGCGCGCGGTGGTGCCGCGCTCAGCATGCGCCAGGTGACCGGCTGTCCGATCAAGTTGATCGGTGTCGGTGAAAAGCTGGACGCACTGGAGGCGTTCCACCCGGATCGCATCGCCGGGCGCATTCTGGGCATGGGCGACGTCGTCAGCCTGGTCGAAAAGGCCGCTGAGACGATCGAACAGGACGAGGCCGAGCGATTCCGCAAGAAGTTCGAGAAAGGCCAGAAGTTCGACCTGGAGGATATGGCGAGCCAGCTGAAGCAGCTGCGCAAGATGGGTGGCATGGACGGTCTGATGAGCCTGATGCCGGGCGTCGCCAAGGCGAAGAAGCAGATGAAGGCGGCCAACATGGACGACAGCCTGTTGGCCCGTCAGGAAGCCATTCTGTCCTCGATGACGCCCAAGGAACGGCGCGATCCCCGCATCATCAATGCCTCGCGCAAGCGCCGCATCGCGGCCGGCGCCGGTGTGAACGTTCCCGACGTCAACAAGATCCTGAAGCAATATCAGGAAATGAACTCGATGATGAAAAAGGTCCGCAAGATGAGCAAAAAGGGCCAGCTGCCGGGCGGCCTTCCGGGCATGCCAGGCGGCGGTGACTTGCCCGCAGACCTGCCGGGCGCGATGCCCGACGGTCTGAAACTGCCACCGGGGTTCAAGTTCTAGCGTTCGACTGGGCTCATGGATTTCTCGAAAGCCGGCGTCATCCTCAACACCGAGAACTACGAGGCGTGCGTGCGATTCTATGGCGAGGTCTTGGAATTGCCGCTGCTCTACGAAATCGACCGGCCGGGCGAGCAGTTGACCTGCTTCGACATGGGCGGCGTTTACCTGATGGTCGAGACCGGCGGCGAGGCGCACCCGGAGGTGAAGCCGATCGATCGCTGCCCGACCAAATTCCGCTTCAATGTCGCCGATGTCGACGCGGTGAGCGCCCGGCTGCGCGGCAAAGGGGTCACGATCAAGGTGCTGCATTATGACTGGGGCACGACCGCCGAGTTCGCCGATCCCGACGGTAACCGCTGTGCGCTTCGGTCCGATGAGGGGTTCGGTGTCTAACGGGCGGTAATGCCAGGGCCATCGAAAGCTTGCGATTCTCCCACTTCGGCATTATGTAGCCGCTCCGGTTTCCAGATTTATTGAGCAGTTTCTCAGGCCGCATGCCGGGATCGCAGCCGATTGTGGTAGTTTTCGCTTGAGAAACAAGAGGATAGACGACGTATGGCCTTGAAGATTCGCCTTTCGCGCGGTGGCGCCAAGAAACGCCCGATGTACCGAATCGTGGTCGCCGATTCCCGGCGCGCCCGTGACGGTCGTTTTATCGAGAGGCTCGGCCTCTATCAGCCGCTGCTGGCCAAGGACGATCCCGAGCGCCTGACCATGGATACGGACCGTATCAAGTACTGGCTCGAGAGAGGCGCCACGCCGACCGACCGGGTCGCGATCTTCCTGGGTTCGGCCGACATCATCCCGATGCGGGAACGCACGAAGGGTTCGGGCAAGCAGAAGATCCGCGAGGAAGAGGCCGCCAAGGCGGCCGCGGAGGCTGAAGCCGAGGCCAAGGCTGCTGCCGAGGCGGAAGAGGCTGCGGCTGCGGAAGCCAGCGAGGAAGCCGCCGACGCGCCTGCTGAAGAAGCGCCCGCCGAGGCAGGAGAAGCGCCGGCCGAGGAGGCACCTGCCGAGGAGCCCGCCGAGGATGGCGAGGAGAAGCCGGCCGGCTGAACCCCGGGCGCCGTCCGACGACGGCGCCGGCGAATGGGTCTGCATGGCGGTCATTGGCGCGCCCAAGGGTGTCCGCGGCGCTCTCAAGATCACTTGTTTCAGCGAGGAGCCCGACAGCGTCGTGGCCTATGGACCGCTCTCGGTCGGGCCGGGCGAGGGCACGTTGACCTTACGCCTGCTGGAACGTCTCAAGAACAACCAGATCGTTGCCGCCGTCGAGGGCGTCGAGGACCGGGATACGGCCGCCGCGCTGACCGGAACCAGGCTCTATCTGCGCCGCGCCGACCTGCCGGAGCCCGAAGACGACGACGAGTTCTACTTCCATGACCTCATCGGCCTGGCTGTCCAGCACGTCGACGGTCATGCGCTGGGCCGGGTGACGGCTGTCCATGACCATGGTGCCGGTGCCTTTCTGGAGGTCCTGCCGGATGGTGCCAACAAGACCGTGATCATTCCCTTCACCCGCGAGGCCGTCCCGGTGGTCGATCTCGAAAACGCTAAACTGGTGGCCGATCCGCCGCCAGGTCTCGTTGACGATGGCTGAAAACCCGCAGAAACCCTGGGCCGCGACCGTGCTGACCCTGTTTCCGGAGATGTTCCCGGGGCCGCTGGGCGCATCGCTGCCTGGAAAGGCGCTGGAATCCGGCCTGTGGGCGTTGGAAACGGTGGACATTCGCGATTTTGCGCGTAATAAACACCGCTCTGTTGACGACAGCCCCTTCGGCGGCGGGCCAGGCATGGTGATGCGGCCCGACGTTTTGGCCGCAGCGATCGATGCCACGGCCGGCGAGGGGGAGGACGAAGCGCTGATCTACCTGACCCCGCGCGGTGCGCCGCTGACGCAAGCACGGGTGAGGGAACTGTCCCGGCTTCGCCGTCTCACCATCGTCTGTGGCCGTTTCGAGGGCGTGGACGAGCGGGTGATTGAGGCGCGGGAGATGGAGGAGATCTCGATCGGTGACTTCGTGCTGTCGGGCGGAGAACCGGCGGCTATCGCCTTGATCGATGCCTGTGTGCGTTTGTTGCCAGGTGTCGTCGGCGCGCCGCAAGGATTGGACGAGGAGAGTTTCGAAGGCGGATTGCTGGAGTATCCGCACTATACGCGGCCCAACCCCTGGGAAGGGCGCGATGTGCCGGAGGTTCTGCTGTCGGGTCACCACGAGAAGGTCCGCCAGTGGCGTCAGCAGGAAGCCGAGAAGATCACGCGCCGGCGCCGACCGGATCTATGGCGACGCTATAGGCGCGATCACGACACCTGATAGGAACAATGCCGGCAGGCCGCGGCTGGAGGAATGTGAGATGAACGTCGTCGAGACAATTGAGCAGCAGCAGATCGACAAACTGACCGCTGAAAAGGCGATCCCCGATTTCGCGCCCGGCGATACGGTTCGCGTCGCGTTGCGCGTCATCGAAGGCACGCGCGAGCGTGTTCAGAACTATGAGGGCGTGTGCATTGCGCGCAAGAACCGCGGCCTCAACTCGTCGTTCACGGTGCGCAAGATCTCCAACGGCGAAGGTGTCGAGCAGGTCTTTCCGCTCTATTCGCCGCGCATCGCGGGCATCGAGGTCGTGCGCCGGGGCGATGTGCGCCGCGCCAAGCTCTATTACCTTCGTGGACGTACTGGCAAGGCGGCCCGTATCGCGGAGAAGCGCGAGGACCGCTCAAAGAAACCTGACAACGGCGCCTGACGAACGCGCCGGGTGCGGCCGGCGACACCGTCGGTCGCCACAAAGAACGACGGAGTTGATCAGACACCATGACCAAACCCCGCACGCTGTTTGACAAGATCTGGGACGATCACGTCGTCGCCCATAATGACGACGGAACACCGGTCATCTATATCGATCGTCACCTCGTGCACGAGGTGACCAGCCCTCAGGCCTTTGAAGGATTGCGCAATCACGGCCGCCGGGTCCGGCGCCCGGCCGCGACGCTGGCAGTCGCCGACCACAACGTGCCGACCCACGACCGCAATCTCGGCATCGACGACGAACAATCCCGCATTCAGGTCGAGACCCTGACCATGAATTGCGAGGAGTTCGGCGTCCAACTGTTCGGCATGAGCGATCCGCGCCAGGGCATCGTGCACATCATCGGGCCTGAGCAGGGTTTCATTCAGCCTGGCATGACGGTCGTGTGCGGTGATAGCCACACCTCGACCCACGGTGCGTTCGGCGCGCTGGCGTTTGGTATCGGCACCAGCGAGGTCGAGCACGTCCTGGCGACCCAGACTATGGTCGAGGACAAGCCCAAGAACATGCTGGTCAAGGTCGACGGCGAAGTGCCGATCGGCATTACCGCCAAGGACGTGGTGCTGGCCATCATCGGCGCCATCGGCACGGCCGGCGGCACCGGCCATGTCATTGAGTATGCGGGCTCGGTCATCCGCGGCCTGACCATGGAAGGGCGCATGACGGTCTGCAACATGACCATCGAAGGCGGCGCGCGCGCCGGCCTGATCGCGCCCGACGACACCACAATCACGTACGTGAAGGGTCGACCCATGGCGCCGACGGGTGATCATTGGGACCAGGCCGTCGACTATTGGCTCTCGCTGCCGACCGATGAGGGCGCGCATTTTGACAAGGAAGTCTTCCTGGACGCGGCCAAGATCGAACCGCAGGTCACCTGGGGTACCAGCCCGGAGAACGTCTTGCCGATCTCCAGCCACGTACCCGATCCCGCCGACTGCGCCGAGGACCATCACCGCGACGCCATGGTGCGGTCGTTGAACTACATGGACCTGAAGCCGGGAACGCCGCTCGACGGCATCGCGATCGATCGCGTCTTTATCGGCAGTTGCACCAACGGTCGAATCGAGGATCTGCGCGCTGTCGCAGAGGTCGCCAAGGGCCGCAAGGTCGCCGGGAATGTCAATGCCATGGTTGTGCCGGGCTCGGGTCTGGTGAAGCAGCAGGCCGAGGAAGAGGGCATCGCCCAGGTTCTGGTCGATGCCGGTTTCGACTGGCGCGAACCCGGCTGCTCCATGTGTCTGGCGATGAACGCTGACAAGCTGGAGCCCGGCGAGCGCTGCGCCTCGACGTCGAACCGCAACTTCGAAGGCCGACAGGGGCGAGGCGGGCGCACCCATCTGGTCAGTCCCGCCATGGCGGCTGCAGCCGCCGTGACCGGAACGCTGACTGACGTGCGCAAGCTGGTAGGCTGAGGGAGACGATCATGGACAAGTTCACCACACTGACCGGTATCGCCGCGCCGCTTCCGATGATCAACGTCGACACCGACATGATCATTCCCAAGCAGTACCTGAAGACGATCAAGCGCACGGGTTTGGGCAAGCATCTGTTCGACGAGATGCGCTTCACGCCTGACGGTGAGGAAATCCCGGACTTCGTCCTGAACAAGGATGCCTACCGCAACGCCGAAGTCCTGATCGCCGACGAGAACTTCGGCTGCGGATCGAGCCGCGAGCATGCGCCTTGGGCGCTGCTTGATTTCGGCATCCGCTGCGTCATCGCGCCCAGCTTCGCCGACATCTTTTTCAACAACTGCGTCAACAACGGCATCCTCTGCATTGAGCTTCCCGATTGGGAAGTGCACCGCCTGCTCGCCGACGCCGGGTTGGGCGCCAACGCGCGTTTCACCATCGACCTGGAAGAACAGACGATCACCCGGCCCGACGGTGAGAAGGTCGAGTTCGACATCGACGCCGCGCGCAAGCACCGCTTGCTGAACGGGCTCGACGAAATCGGCTTAACCATGCAGATGGACGATCAGATCACCGACTTCGAATCCGAACGCGGCGAAAAACACCCCTGGGTCTGATGATCACGCCTACATGGCGGACGACTGTGTCGAAACTACGCCGTAGAGAATAATTCTGGTTGCGACAGCGCGACGCCTTCGACAGTAACCACGCGTTATGTGGGAATGGACAGCCGAGACGTAACGATCTAGGCGCGAGTAGCAGCAACGATTGCAGCTTGCGTTGACGGTGCAACGGCGCGCAAACCAACCAGCCTTAGAGTCATAGCGCCAGCATGTAAGGCGGTTGTCGAAAAACCCCTACCATTCGCGATAAGGCGCTGGTAGGGGATGCGCCTTAGGTGCTCCAGGGGAAAGACCGGCGCAAAGCATCTGTGCCGGCGGTTCGCCCGTATTTTAGTTGTCCTGGTTTGGGGGGAATACGATGACAGCCAACAAGCAGCTGCTGATGCTGCCTGGCGACGGCATTGGCCGCGAGGTCATGGCCGTAACGGAACGGGTGATCGACTGGTACGCCAAACATCGGTCGCTGCAGTTCGATATCGAACACGACCTGATCGGCGGCATTGCGTTCGACACGCACGGCACGCCGTTGACCGATTCAGCGATCGAGCGCGCCAAGCAGGCCGACGCCGTTCTGTTGGGCGCCGTCGGCGGTCCGCAGTGGGACGGTCTGGCGCGCGAGCACAAGCCGGAGACCGGCCTTTTGAAGATTCGCAAGGAGTTGGGTCTGTTTGCCAACCTGCGTCCGGCGGTCGTCTTCCCGGCCCTGGCGGAAGCCTCGACCCTGAAGACGGATCTGGTGTCGGGCCTCGACATCATGGTCGTGCGTGAACTGACCGGCGGCATCTATTTCGGCGAACCGCGTGGAATCGACGACCTGGGCGGCGGCGAGCGCAAGGGTTTCAACACCATGGTCTATACGACCGATGAGGTGCGGCGCATCGCCCGTGTCGCCTTCGACCTGGCCAAGAAACGCAACGGGCGTGTGTGCAGTGTCGACAAGGCCAACGTGCTGGATGTCTCCATTCTGTGGCGCGAAGAAGTCATCAAGCTGCACGAAGAAGAGTACGCCGACATCGAGCTGTCGCACATGTATGTCGACAACGCGGCCATGCAGTTGGTGCGCGACCCCAAACAGTTCGACGTTATCGTGACCGGCAACATGTTCGGCGACATTCTGTCGGATGCGGCGGCGATGTTGACCGGCTCGCTCGGCATGTTGCCCTCGGCGTCATTGGGCGCGGAGGCAGGCGGCCGTATTCCGTCGCTTTATGAACCCGTCCACGGGTCGGCGCCGGACATCGCGGGCAAGGACATGGCCAACCCGCTCGCGACACTGCAGAGCTTTTCGATGATGCTGCGCTATTCCTTCGATTTGGCCGAAGAGGCGCAACTGCTGGAGACCGCGATCGAACGGGTGTTGGAGAGCGGTTTGCGGACCGCCGACATCATGCAAGACGGCAAGGCGCGCGTCTCGACCAGCACCATGGCCGACGCCATCCTGCGCGAACTCGACAAAGCGGTCGACTAGCTTCTACTAGAGCAGATCCTGTTTTGATGGAATCGCTTCGCGACTTCGTCAGGACAGGTGAATCTGCTCTTCTCATAGATAGAGAGCGGTTCCACCTAACCACGATCCGCTCTAAGGCGTATTGACCGTCAGGTGTGTGCCTGAATCGACGACCAGCAACTGACCGGTGACGGCCGGTGCGCCGCCGGCGAACCAGGCGACCGCATCGGCGACATCCTCGGCGCTTGCCAAGTGTTTGAGCATCGATAGATCGCGCACCCTGTCACGAAACTTTGCGTAGTCGTCCGGTCCCAATCGCCGCGCCGACCAGCGCGTGTCGACATAGCCGGGGCACACCGCATTGACCCGGACCTCCGGCGCCAGGATCCGCGCCAGCGACATGGTCAGCGTGTTAAGCGCACCCTTCGACGCCGCATAGACGACGGAGCTGCCATAACCCGACATGCCGGAATGGGATGAGATGTTGACGACGCTGCCGCGTGTCGCGCGCAACGCTTCCTCAGCGGCGCGCGCCATCTGAAAGGCGCCGCGCACATTGACGCTGATGATCTTCTCGAAGTCCTCCGGGACTACCGCGTCCATTTCGTTGAGTGGCACAAAGCGGGTCGTGCCGGCATTGTTGACGAGCGCGTCAAGGCGGCCCCATCGGCCCACCGCGGCATCAACCATGGACCGGCAGGCCTCGTCGTCGGCAACGCTGCCGTGGCAAATGAAGAAGTCGGCGCCGGCATCGCGGCACTGCCGGGCGGTTTGTTGGGCTTCGGCTTCGCTCTTGGTGAAGTTGATGACGACGTTCCATCCGTCGCCGGCCAGGCGCCGCGCGCATGCCGCACCAATGCCGGTCGCCGAGCCGGTGACGATGGCGACCTTGCGTTCTCGTGTCATGGGTCCTCATCGTCTCCGTGCGGGTGTCTGATCATGACGTCAGAATGGCCCAGCCTGCGAGCCGGGTCGAGCCCGCCCGCCTGACTTAGCCCGTGTCGCCTGTTTCTTTTGGGGCCTTGCACATTGGACCGACTGACGCCATATTCCGCGCCATCGATAACCGATTCGCACGTGTTTTGGTCCCATGCTGAACGTTTGTTTCATCAACCCGGTCGTCCTGGCCGCCGCCGCTGGCGGTGCAGCCATGACCACGACCACGACCAAAACCCCGGTAGGGAGGCGCTGACCACCGGCCCGGTTGGCGTGCCATAGGATGACCGAAGGGGCCGGAAGGCCCCTTTTTTGTTGCTTTGATTGTATGATGCCCGGCGAGCTTCGTCCGGGCGGCGAAAGGAGAGGGTGATGGGTTACAAAATGGCGGTTGTCGGCGCCACGGGCGCGGTCGGCAACGAGATGCTGCAGATCCTCGCCGAGCGGAGCTTTCCGGTCGACGACATGGTGGCGCTCGCCTCGGCTAACTCGGTCGGGCGCGAGGTCTCGTTTGGCGAGGACCACACGCTTAAGGTTCAGGACCTCGCCACCTTCGACTTCAAGGGCACCGAGCTGGCGCTCTTTTCGCCGGGCGCCAAGGTGTCCGACGAGCATGCACCGCGCGCTGCCGCCGCCGATTGCATCGTCATCGATAACACCTCGCGCTTCCGCTATGACGAGGATATCCCGCTTGTCGTGCCGGAGGTGAACGCCGAAGCGCTTGCCGGATACGAAAACCGCTACATCATCTCCAATCCCAACTGCTCGACGATCCAGATGCTGGTGGCGCTGAAGCCGCTGCACGATCTGGCAACGATCAAGCGCGTTGTCGTCGCGACCTATCAGTCGGTGGGCGGTGCCGGCAAGAAGGGTATGGACGAGCTTTATCTGCAGACGAAGAACAAGTTCTGGAACGAAACGTCGGAGCCTGACACGTTTCAGAAGGAGATCGCCTTCAACTGCATCCCGCAGATCGACGTCTTCATGGATGACGGCTCGACCAAGGAAGAATGGAAGATGGTCGTCGAGACAAAGAAGATCCTGGATCCCGCGATCCAGGTGCACGCGACCTGCGTGCGCGTACCGGTCTTTGTCGGCCACGCCGAAGCGGTCAACGTGGAGTTCGCGTCACCGCTGGCGGTCGAGGACGCGCGCGAGCAACTGCAGGAGTCCGACGGCATCGTCGTGTTGGATGAGCACGCGCCCGGCGGCTACATCACGCAGAAGGATTGTGCCGGCGAGGACGCTGTCTATGTCAGCCGTATACGCAAGGACCCGACGATCGAGAACGGCCTTTCCATGTGGGTCGTCTCCGACAACCTGCGCAAGGGCGCCGCGCTCAACGCGGTGCAGATCGCCGAGGAGATGGACCGCCGGTTCCTGAAGGGCGCGCTGCCGAAGGCGAGCTGACGCTTTAGTGCCACTCGGCCAGTTCGACGGTCACGCCGCCCGGGCCTTCTAGGAAGACGAGCTTTCGGTCGTGGTAGTTCAGGATGTCGCCGCGCGTTTCGAAGCCGTTCGCGCGGACCTTCTCGACCATCGCCTCGACGTCGTCGACGGCATAGCCGACGTGGTTGTAACCGAGCTTGGCGAGATTGTGGATTTCCGGGTCATCGACCGCGTCGGGATGCTGGTAGTGCACGAGTTGCACATCAAAGCGCGGCGACGACCCCGGCATAACCATCGTGACGTGATTGGCCTCGATGCCCTCGACGCCCATGTAGTCGGCGAAGATCTTGCCCCTGATGACGGAGTCGTGCTCGACCTCGAATCCAAGCACGCCGAAGAACGCTTTGGCGCTTTCCAGGTCAGCCACAACGATTGAGACATGGTCCATGCTGCGGATCATTGCGCGTCTCCCATAACTTGCCTGAGTGATGAGGTTAGTGCCGCCGCAGCGATGCGGCAATGTGCTCAGTCCATGGCGGTGACGGGTACCTGCGCCGAGGGTGAGACGATTTCGTCCCGCGCCGCGACGAGAGCGATCTCCGGCAGGCCGAGTTCAACGGTCTTGCGCAACACCCCGTGGGTCGAAGCCAGCGCATGGGCCAGGCAATCTTCGGTCGGTTCGCCTTTGAGGGACGCGGCCGTGTAGATCGCAGCGAACAGGTCGCCGGCGCCGTCGACCGGCACGTCCAGGCGGGCCACCTCTGCCTGCCACGCGCCCTTGCCGTCGACAACAACGACCGGGATGGTGTCAGGGAAGTCGGCGCGCGCCTCCAGCGACGTCACGATCACCGCTTCGGGCCCCAGGGCGCGAATCTCCTGGGCTGCCTCGCGCGCCTCGGCGACGTTGTGGATCTGGCGGCCGACCAGAAACTCGAGTTCCATGTGATTGGGGAACAGGATATCGGCGCGTGGCACAATGTGATCGCGCAGATACTCCGGCACCTTCGGCGCGACAAAAAACCCGTCTTCGTTACCCATTACCGGATCGCAGGCATAGATCGCCTTGGGATTTTGCGCCCGCAATGTATCGAGCGCATGGAGCACGACGCCACCCAACTCCGGCCCGCCGATGAACCCGGTCAAGAGTGCCCGGCAATCCTTCATGCCGCGCTCGGCGACACCGTCGACCAAATCGTGAACCCATTGGTGGTCCAGCGGCTTACCTTTGAACGTATCCCACCCCAGATGGTTCGAAAACACGACGGTGGGCACCGCGTCGACCTCGAAACCCAGGAGCTGGAGCGGTAAGACGGCGGCATTAAGACCGACATGCCCCCGGGCCACCAGGGACTGGATTGTGAGAACGTCCATGAGATTGCAATGCCCGGGCGGTTGTCCGGAGAAGACCTATCACTATAGTAGCGCGCGGTTCCCATCAGGAGGCAAGACATGCCGCGTACAATAAGACCGCGCCGCAGCGTACTCTACATGCCGGGATCTAATCCCCGCGCGCTCGAAAAGGCAAGAGATCTTGCCGCCGACACGCTGATTTTGGATCTGGAGGATGCGGTCGCCCCGGACGCGAAAGAGAAAGCGCGGGTGCTTGTCTGCAGCGCGCTGACCGAAGGCGGGTTCGGCAAGCGCGAGCTGGTCGTGCGGATCAACGGCCTGGCGACGCCCTGGGGGCGCGATGACATCATTGCGGTGTCGCGCTGCCGTCCCCACGCGCTGCTGCTGCCCAAGGTCGAGGGCGCAGGCTACATCCGCGAGGTCCTGTCGATCATGGACGTCGCCGGCGCCCCGCCGGATACCGCCATCTGGTGCATGATGGAGACGCCACTGGGCATTTTGCACGCCGAGCGTATCGCTTCGGCCAGTCCGCGCATCGGAAGCTTTGTCATGGGAACGTCCGACCTGACGAAGGACCTGCAGGCCCAGCACACACGCAGCCGCGTACCGATGCTGACGGGCTTGAGCCTGTGTCTGCTGGCCGCGCGCGCCTTCGATATCAGCATCATCGACGGCGTCCATCTGGCGCTTGACGATATGGAGAGTTTTGAAGCCGCGTGTGAGCAGGGACACGAGATGGGTTTTGACGGCAAGACGCTGATCCATCCCAAGCAGATCGACATCGCCAACCGTGTGTTCGGACCCAGCCAGGAAGAGGTAGCCTGGGCCCAGCGTATCATCGATGCGCATGAGGAGGCCGCGGAAACCGGCAAGGGCGTTGTCGTGGTCGATGGCCGGTTGATCGAGAACCTGCATGTTCAGGACGCGCAGCGCACGATCGCGTTGGCGACGGCGATTGCTGAGCGGGAGGCTCCCGCCGCATGAGTTGGTCGACTGACGGTAATTTCTTTGAGGATTTCATCCCCGGCACCGTGTTGCGGCACGCCACGCCACGCACGGTGACGACCGGTGATGTCGCGCTCTATACGGCGCTGACCGGGTCGCGTTTTGCGATCAACTCCGCTGATACCTTTGCCCAGCAATTGGGCCTCATGGGCAGCCCGTTGGACGATATCCTCGTCTTCAACATCGTCTTCGGTAAGACGGTGCCGGATATCTCGCTCAACGCGATCGCCAACCTGGGCTACGCGTCCGGCCGGTTCGGCAAGCCGGTCTATCCCGGCGACACGCTGAAAACCGAAAGCCGCGTTATTGGCCGCCGCGAGCTCTCAAACGGCAAGGCGGGCATCGTATGGGTGCGTTCGATCGGCACCAACCAGTTCAAGAAGAAGGTCTTGGACTATGTGCGATGGGTCATGGTCAACAAGCGGGACCCTGAAAGCCCGGCGCCTGATTCGGAAGTGCCCGACCTGCCCCAGGCCGTTGGGGCGCAAGACCTCACCGTGCCCAAGGGGCTGGATCTCGCCGCCTACGACACGGTTTTGGCCGGCGATGAGCGGTTATGGGATGATTTCAATGCTGGCGATCGCATCGACCACGTCGACGGCATGACACTGGAAGAGGCCGAGCACCAGATGGCGACTCGGCTCTATCAGAACACGGCAAAGGTTCACTTCAACCAGCATCAAGCCCACGACACACGCTTTGGGCGACGTATTGTCTATGGCGGCCATGTCATCAGTTTGGCCCGTGCGCTCAGCTTCAACGGCCTGGCCAACGCGTTTCGCGTTGCCGCGATCAACGGTGGACGCCATGTCGCGCCATTCTTTGCCGGCGACACCCTCTATGCCTGGTCCCAGGTTCTGGCCAAGGAAGAGATCGACGGCAGGCAGGATGTCGGCGCGCTCAGGATCCGCATGATCGGGGTCAAGGACCACTTAAGCGGCGATTATCCCGACAAGGACGGCGATGACGAGGATCATCCCGGCGTTGTCCTGGACTTTGACATGTGGGTCTTGATGCCGCGTGCGGTGTAGGTGACGGCGATAGGCCTTGGTTCGTTGACGCTTCCGGGGACCGGACCTAAAGTCGTAGCATTATTTTGCAGTGCAGCATGACGTTGATCGTTATCGCCAGCGGAAGTGGAATGTGATCGGAAGACCCATGGCAGACACACCAGAACGGCCGCTATCGCCGCATATGCAGATCTACCGGCCGCAAATCTCGTCGGTTCTGTCGATCAGTCATCGTATGACCGGCCTGGTCCTGTCGCTCGGCGCGCTGTTTTTCGTGATCTGGCTCGTTTTGGCCGCATCCGGTGAAGCGTACTTCGAATTTGCACAGGCCATCGCGGGATCGTGGCTGGGCTACGCCTTCCTGATCCTGTTCTCGTTATGTTTGTTCTATCACCTGCTGAACGGGATACGGCACTTGTTCTGGGACATGGGTCACGGTTTTGACCTGACGACCATGGCGCGCACCGGGTGGGCCGTTGTCATCGGTTGCGTCGTCTTGACGACCATCGCGTGGATCTTCGGTCTGACCGCCATGGGGGTCTTGTGATGAATAGCCGTCATCTAAGACGCATGGGATCGGCCAAGTCGGGCATGCGACACTGGTGGCATCAGCGACTGACCGCGGTCGCCATGATCCCCTTGGTCCTTTTCTTTGTCGGCCTGCTGCCACAATTGGCGGACGCCAGCCATGTCGAGTTTCGCGCCCTGGTTGGTCACCCGGTGGTGGCGGTCTTGTTCGCCCTGATCGTCGGCGTCGGCCTGTGGCACATGAAACTTGGCGTGCAGGTGGTGATCGAGGACTACATCCATCACGAAGCCTGGAAGATGGCGTTGCAAATCTTGCTAACGCTTGGGACCGGCTTGTTGATGGTCGCCGGCATCATGTCGATCGTTTTGATCGCCGTTTAGGACAGGAAGGGTCTCAGCATGGCGGAAGCTTCGCCCAGCTATACGATCGTCGACCACACCTATGACGTCATCGTCGTTGGTGCGGGCGGCGCGGGCTTGCGCGCCACCTTGGGGCTGGCCGAGGCCGGCCTGCACACCGCCTGCATCACAAAGGTCTTTCCGACCCGCAGCCACACCGTTGCGGCGCAAGGCGGTATCTCCGCCGCGCTCGGCAACATGGGCCGCGATGACTGGCGGTTCCACATGTACGACACCGTCAAGGGTTCTGACTGGTTGGGTGACCAGGACGCGATCGAGTACATGTGCCGCGAAGCGCCGGCCGCCGTCATTGAGTTGGAACATTATGGCGTGCCGTTCTCGCGCACGCCCGAAGGCAAGATCTATCAGCGCGCCTTCGGCGGCATGACGACCGATTACGGCGAGGGCACCGCGCAGCGCACCTGCGCCGCCGCCGACCGCACCGGTCATGCCATCCTGCACACGCTTTACCAGCAGTCGCTGCGCCACCAGGCCCAGTTCTTCCTGGAATACTTCGCGCTCGATCTGATCATGGATGACGAGGGTACGTGCCGCGGCGTCATGGCCTGGTGCCTGGAAGACGGTACGCTGCACCGCTTCAACGCCGGCCTGACGATCCTGGCGACCGGCGGCTATGGCCGTTGTTACTTCTCGTGCACGTCAGCCCACACCTGCACCGGCGATGGCGGCGGCATGGTGCTGCGCGCCGGCCTGCCGATCCAGGATCCGGAGTTCGTGCAGTTTCATCCGACCGGCATCTATGGCGCGGGCGTCCTGATTACCGAGGGCGTGCGCGGCGAGGGGGGCTACCTCGTCAATTCCGAAGGCGAGCGTTTCATGGAACGCCATGCGCCGCACGCCAAGGACCTGGCCAGCCGCGACGTCGTCAGCCGCGCCATGACGATTGAGATCCGCGAGGGACGCGGCGTCGGCGAGGACAAGGACCATGTGTTGCTGAAGCTCGACCACTTGGATCCCGCGATCATCCACCAGCGCTTGCCGGGCATCTCGGAAAGCGCGCGCGTTTTCTCAGGCGTCGACGTAACAAAGGAACCGATCCCCGTTCTGCCCACCGTGCACTACAACATGGGCGGTATTCCGACCAACTTCCATGGCGAGGTCCTGACCGTACGCGACGGCGATCCCAATGCGGTCGTGCCCGGCTTGATGGCGGCAGGCGAGGCGGCGTGCGTGTCCGTACACGGCGCCAATCGATTGGGTTCTAACTCGCTTCTTGATCTCGTCGTCTTTGGTCGCGCTACCGCCCAGCGCGCCGCTGATCTGATTGAACCGCACGCGACCAAGCGTGAGCTGCCGAGCGATGCCGGGCAGGCAACAATCGACCGCCTTGACCGGATGCGTCATGCCAAGGGCGGTACGCCGACCGCGGCCATCCGTGATGCCATGCAACGCACGATGCAGAAGGACGCCGCTGTCTTCCGCACACAGGAAACGCTCGAGCAGGGCGTGCAGAACATTGGCGAGGTCTTCAAGAGTTTTGACGATCTCCATGTCTCCGATCAGTCGATGATCTGGAACACCGATCTGATGGAGACCTGGGAACTCGACAACCTCTTGCGTCACGCGGTCATTACCATGAACTGTGCTGAGAACCGCAAGGAAAGCCGTGGCGCCCACGCGCGCGAGGACTTCCCCGATCGCGACGACGATAACTGGATGAAACACACCGTTGTCTGGCTCGGTGACGACGGCAAACCTTTCATCGACTTCCGGCCGGTCCATATGAATACATTGACCAACGACGTCCAGAGCTTCCCGCCGAAGGCTCGGGTTTACTGAGCGGCGGCGAGTTAGGAGAGAGATCAAATGGTCGAGTTTCGACTGCCTCGCAATTCGCGGTGGACCGACGGCAAGACCCGTAAGGCGCCGGACGGCGCCAGCAACGTCAAGTCGTTCCGCGTCTACCGTTACGATCCCGACAGTGGCGATAATCCGACCATCGACACGTTCGAGGTCGACTTATCGAAGTGCGGGCCGATGGTTTTGGACGCGCTGATCAAGATCAAGAACGAGATGGACTCGTCGCTGACGTTCCGCCGCTCGTGCCGCGAAGGTATTTGCGGTTCCTGTGCGATGAACATTGACGGCACCAACACACTTGCCTGCCTCAAACCGATCGACGACGTGAAGAGCGACGTCAAGATTTTCCCGCTGCCGCACATGGCCGTGGTCAAGGATCTGGTGCCCGACCTCAACCACATGTACGAGCAGTTGGCGTCGATCAAGCCGTGGATGCGCAACGAAACGCCGGCGTCGCCAGACAAGGAGCGCCTGCAGTCACCGGAAGAACGCGCCGAGCTGGACGGGCTTTATGAGTGCATTCTGTGCTTCTGCTGTCAGACAAGCTGCCCCAGCTACTGGTGGAACTCCGACCGATATCTCGGCCCGGCAATTCTGTTGCAGGCCTACCGATGGCTTGCCGACAGCCGCGACGAGGCGACCGGGGAGCGGCTCGACGAGCTGGAAGACCCATTCAAGCTCTACCGCTGCCACACCATCATGAATTGCGCGAAGGCCTGTCCGAAACATCTGAACCCGGCCAAGGCGATCGCCGAGACCAAGAAGATGATGGTCGAACGCCAGGGCTGATGCGACCCGGCATGTCATGACACTGTGGACTCCGAACCGCCTGGGTGAGGATGTCTGGCTCTGGTTCAAGCCGGAGACGTTTATCGGCGCATGGGCCGACAGCACAGGATTCACGACGGCGGCACCACTCAGCGGTTCCCCAACACCGGCCGGCGACTTCGTCTCGTTTGATATCGGGGATGCGCTGACGGTCCCCTATCAGTCGATGGCGCATCGCGCGCACCGGACCGCGGTGTTCGTGGTTTCCTTTGACAGCGTTCCCTCCGATAGCGGCTGGTTCTTTTATCTGAACGGCAATCGTGGCGCGCGGTGCATGGTGCCGGCCATGGGCTGGCAGAACGGTGAGTTCACCGCGGTTTGGAAGGCATGGGACAAACCCCATACGCATGCCTGGGCGGCGGAACTGGGCACGCATGTCATCGCGACATGGCGCGAGGACGGCATCATTCTGGCCTCGTTCGACGGGTCGCCGCCGGTCGAAACAGGCACCAACGTCACCTTCAACGCGCCACGTGAGCCGAAGGACGGTCAGATCGGCGGTGATGTCGCGTTCAAGGCTGGCGATCTGATCATCTGCCAAAACGAGATTGGTCAAAGCAGGATCGAAAAGCTGGTCGGTTGGGCGGCGCACAAGTACGGCATCACGCTGGACCCCAGCCACCCGTATGCCAGCGCCCCTCCGGTCGAGGCGCCGGATGATGCGCTGCCCTATGTCGAGACATCGCGCGAAAAGTGGGCCGAGATCACGACATACTTCAAAGGCAGCGAGACCGAGCCGCGTAAGCTCTGGGACCACCAGGGGACGCCTTGGGACATGTCCGAATGGTCGCCCGTGTTTCACGATCCCTTCGACACCATGTCGGTGACCGACGAAGAACAAGGTGAGGGACCCTGGTGGGCGCCGGTGCATCCGGCGGGCACGGGCGTCGCGCAATTGGGTCGCGTGGACAGCGATCCCCCCGCCTTCACCCAATCGGGCTCGGAACTGACCCTGCATCTGCGTGAGCTATCGAACGGCCGGTTTCGCGGCGCGGTCATGGCGTCATGCAATCTGGATGGCCGTGGCCGCCTCTATGAGGCACCGTTTGCCGTGTTGTGGAAGGCGCGCATGCGCGACAACGGGAACCCGCCGGGCGCGTGGACGGCGTTTTGGATGAAGTCCGTCAACGAGTTCATTCGCCTTACCGAGAGCGAGTGCGAGATGGATTTCATCGAAGCCGTCAATTGGGAACCCGACGGCATCGACTTCACCCAGCACGTGATCAACGCGTGGCGCACGCTGCCGGGCCGGTGGGAAAAGCGCCATTACCTCAGCAAGTTCTTCCGTGTCGGCGAGGGCGCGGACACCCCATGGACGCCGACGAACCTGTGGGACGATCAGTGGAAGTGGTACGGCGCGACGATCGAGCGAGATTTTGTGCGCGTGTTTTTTGGCACATCCGAAGATCGGATTGTGGAGGTCGCGCGATGGCCTTCGACCCAAGAAGTCCTGAAACCGCAATGGCTGATCGCCGATATCGCGCGTCACCACAGCCGCAAGGACGAAACGGCGGGCCACTACGAACTGATCATCGACGATTGCTGGGTCTACCAGAAGTAAGCCCGCGTTCCCTCAAGTCAGGCTGACGGCGGCGCGAAGACGTCGACCGGCTGGGGAATGCCTTTCAGGACGTGGCTTCCCAGGTCTTCCCACGCCACATCCAGAACACCGGCGAACTCGGCGCTTGCCAACAGCGGCCGGTCGAGTGTCTTGGTCAGCGCTTCGATGCGCGCGACCTGGTTGGCGGCGGGGCCGACCACGGTGAACTGCAGGCGCTGCGGTACGCCGATATTGCCGTAGGTCAGATCGCCGATATGGAGCGCCAGGCCGCAGGTCAGGCGGCTCTCGCCGGCATCGTGACGCTGGACGTTGATTTCCTCCATGCGTTCGCCGGCCTCCTTGGCCGCGGCCAGTGCCTTGGCCGCGGCGGCTTTTTCGCCGGCTTCGGCGGTCGGAAAGATGGCCAACACCGCGTCACCGATCAAAAGCAGGACCTGTCCGCCGTGGTCCAGCACGGCACCGGCCGTGCACTCGAAATAGCTGTTGAGCGCGGCCAGATAGTCGGCCGGTGACAGGAGTTCGGCCAGGCGCGTCGAGTTTCTGAGATCCGAATACCAGATGACCGCGTGGATGGATTCGCCGTCGCCGCGCTTGATGCGGCCATCCAAGACCCGGCTGCCCGGGTCGGGGCCCAGATAGGTGGTGACGATGTTCTGCGTCACCTCGGTTCTGATCCTGACCTTGCAGGCAACCGCGAGCCGCTTTTGGATGCGCCGAAGCGAGCGAATATCGGTCTCGCTGAAACCGCCGGGCCGGTCGGTCGTCCACGATACGAAGATGCCGTCACCGCTCGACTCCATGGCCGTGGAGGGGCCAAACGGGACATTGCCCGCCAGATAGTCGGTGGCCCCCTGTTCGGTGAGATCCTGCAGCACAGGAAAGTCGAGCAGGGTGTCATTGCCCTCGAGCTTGCGTCGCAGATACGGCACGCCGCTATCGAGCATGTGAAAGAAGGGGCTCTTGCGGAACACCTCGTCACCGACCCGGCCGTGGGGCATTTCGTAGGTGCCCATGCCTTCTCCGCGATGCCACATCAGCCAGATCGCGCCGAACAGAGGATGCAGTGTGCGATAGCTGACCATCGCGCGCGATAGCGGCACGCCGGCCGCATGCAGGCGCTGACAGCAGCCTTTGACCAGCTCGGACATGGTCGTGTCGGCCAGCGCCTCGTCCATCAGCCAGTCGGCCACGACGTCGATAAAGGCGAGGTCGAGACCTGATTCGTCCAGAGGTTTTGACATGAGTGACATATAGACGATGGCGCGGGCGATACCAGTCAGACTTGCTTGATCCAGCATCCCGCGATTGGCTCTTGACGTAGTTTGATAATTCCATAAATATCAAACTATGAACACCGGACAGACCATAGAAGCGCTTCAGGCGCTGGCCCAGGAACACCGGCTGGCCGCATTCCGCCTATTGGTCGAGGCTGGTCCGCCGGGCATGGCCGCCGGCGAGATCGCCCGCGCGCTCAGTGTTGCGCCCGCCACCTTGTCCTTTCACCTGAACCAGCTAGCCCAGGCCGGTCTGGTCGGATCGCGCCGCGATGGCCGCTCGATCATCTATGCCGCCAACTTCGCGGCGATGGAGGATCTGGTCGGTTTTTTGACCGAGAATTGCTGCCGGGGCTCCGGCGGCACCTGCGCACCGACCGTGCCGCTGTCAAACGCCGGCGCATTAATACTTGAGGAGAATGAGCCATGAAGCGACTGCACGTCAGCGTTAATGTCGAGGATCTCGACCAGGCGATCACCTTCTACTCCGCCCTGTTCGGCGCCCGTCCGGATGTTGTGAAGGACGACTATGCGCGCTGGCGCCTGGACGAGCCCTGCGTCAACTTCGCGACGACGTCGCGCGACCGCAAACCCGGCGTCGATCACCTTGGCATCGACGTTGACGACCGCGCCGAGCTGGACGAGGTGACAGAGCGTCTGAAGGCGGCCGGCCAGGCAACCAGCGACCTCAGCGAAGGCGCCTGCTGCTATCACCAGTCGGCGAAGTCGTGGACGGTCGATCCCGGCGGCGTCGCGTGGGAGACCTTTCACACCTATGGCACCTCCGTCACCTACGGCACCGACAAGTTGGACGACGCCAACATCGCGCACATTGCTGCCGAGAACGACGCGCCCCACGAGCCGAAGGCACCGGACGCCTGTTGCTGAAGGCGGCCAATTCCAAACTCGACCACGCGACGACATAAATGTGACATCGAACGGGACTAGCATGTCGTTGTGTATGGCAGTGGGGAGGCCGGGGTATGGGCGACGCAACGCGCAGACCGTTCAACGTTTTGTTTCTATGCACCGGCAACTCGGCGCGCAGCATCATGGCCGAGGCCATTCTGAACCTGTGGGGCCAGAAGACGTTCAACGCCTACAGCGCCGGCAGCCATCCCACGGGAACGGTGAACCCGCACGCCATCGCGCTTCTGGAAAAACGCAACCTGTTGACCGATGGTCTGCGATCGAAGTCGTGGGACGCGTTCGCGCAAACGGGCGCCCCGGCGCTCGACTTCGTCTTCACGGTCTGCGACCAGGCGGCGGCCGAGGTGTGCCCGGTCTGGCCGGGCCAGCCGATCAGTGCCCACTGGGGCGTGCCCGATCCGGCGGCCGAGACCGACGAAGCCAAGATCGACAAGGCCTTCCTGAACGCTTTCTTGACTCTGGAAGCACGCATCAAGCTTTTCACGGCGCTACCGATCGCCTCGCTCGACAAGCTGGCGTTGCAGGACCGCGTCGAGCAGATCGGCCGCGACCAGGAGAGAGCTTCCTGAACCTCCGCGCTCTGCGGAGACCAAATTCCCGTCGACGACTTCTGTGTGAGACATCATGACGTTTGATTTGGCGCGCCGCCTGGCGGCGGAAGCCCTGGGCACGGCGTTTCTGCTGGCGACGGTGGTCGGCTCCGGCATCATGGCCGAGTCTTTGGCCGGCGGTAACGTGGCGCTGGCGCTGCTCGGCAACACGATCCCGACCGGCGCCATCCTGATCGTCTTGATCATCATGTTCGGGCCGATCTCAGGCGCCCATTTCAACCCGGCGGTGACGCTCGCTTTCGCCCTGAAGCGCCAGATCAGCCTGCGCGACAGCGGCCTCTACGTCATCGTCCAGATCATCGGCGGCCTTCTCGGCGTCATCGTCGCCCACGTCATGTTCGATGTCACCATGATCCAGGAATCGGTCAAGGCGCGCACCGGGCCCGCCCAGTGGTTCGCCGAGATCGTCGCCACCTTCGGCCTCGTCTCGACCATCCTGTTGACGCTGCGCTGGCGCCCGGACGCCGTGCCCTACACGGTCGGCCTCTTCATCACCGCGGCCTACTGGTTCACCGCCTCGACCTCGTTCGCCAACCCGGCGGTCACCATCGCGCGCTCCTTCACCGACAGCTTCAGCGGCATCGCCCCTGACCACGTGCCCGCCTTCGTCATCTCCCAGTGCATCGGCGCGGCCATCGCCGTCGCTCTCGCCGCCTGGCTGCTGCGCCCGGCGCGGGAGGAGGCTTAGGGCAGGGCGCAGCCATGATCCGAGAGGTCATAGGTGTCGCCGTTCCAGCTCAAGTGAAATTGCCGCGTGCACAGGCTAGGGTAACCATCGATCACTTTGTTGAGCACCTTAATGCGGCGCGCTGGATGAGACGAGAAGTCGTCGCCGATGATAAGGTTGTCGGCGACGTAAAGACTGAACAGGTCGCCGATCCAGCGCCAGCCGGGTCTCCCGCCTTCCTCGGCGGGCAACAGCTCCAGGATCGCGCCGCCGCACTCGTCGAACCCGCACATGGAAGGCGACACCGCATAGATGAAGACTTCGTCGCGGCCGTCGCCGTTGAGGTCGTAGGTGCCGACGCGAACATCGCTTAGCCGTATCTCGTCACGCTCGATGGGCGTATCGTAGATCGCCGAGAAGTACTCTCTCCAGCGCTGCCCATCGAACCGGCCGTCAAAGGTCCCGATCGACAGGTGATGATAGGGCTGGGTTATGTTGGTCAGGACGACCGTGTGTTCGACGGTTTCCACGAACCGCTCGAACATCGATCGTTTGATCGGTGCCCGGGTCCGTTCGGCAGGCAGCCAGTTGCACGGGGCGGCAAGGCTCTGCCTCTGCCAATCGACCTTGAAGGTGAAGACGTCGCACATGTCCTCGTCACAGGCGATGGGGTGATCGACGGCGATCAGCAACTCGTCGACGCCGTCGCCGTCGAGGTCTGCGAAGCCGCCAAAGAAGTCCATTTCGATCAACGCACCGGTGGCGAATTCGTCACCGTAGGACGATGTCGGCATGTACTCTTCAACAAGCCAAAGATGCTCGCCGATGTCCGGGGTCAGGTAGATGTAATTGGCCGCGTTCAGATCTCGAGCAAGACCAAGAAGAGCCCATATGGCGATCATCGCGGCCAGACTGTGCCTTAAGGTCTGCCCTATTCGATCGATGATCCGGCAGTGTCGGTGCCAAGGAGATCCAGGCGCGTGTTGCTCAACGTGCGGCATAGAGCCTACTCCGGTTCAGGCAGGACGTTCTTGTACTTGAAGTGAAAGTAATCGGGCCATTTGCGGCGATGCAGCGTGCACGCCATGTCCTCTTGCGGCGTCCCGAAGTGCTCATAGGGCAAGCGTTCAAGCCGAACGGTTTGCCCGCCGATGGTTACGGAGTTTTCGTCGAACGCCCGTCTGAACGGCCTGCGTTGCTCGTCGTAAAGCCGCCAGTCACAGGGATAGTCGATTTGTCGGTTCTCGACGACCAGCTCAAACAAGAAGACATCGCATACGTCTCCGTCGCAAATCTCGTCGTGATCAAGCAGGATCACGAGATCGTCGCGTCCATCTTCGTTCGCGTCGACGAAGCCGCCATAGAACTCGAAACCGGCGGGAACGAGAAAGAAGCTTAAAGTGGTTGCCTCTCCACCGTGTACCGGTATGCCCGCAAGCAGCAGGCTCACGGCCGCTAAGCGTTGCAAGTGACCGATCATATGAGCAGGTTTGGGTCGTTGAGTGGCGGTGAGTCGGGTTGCGGATACAAGGGGATGGGCTGAAACTCTCGTAGCCGCGTTTCGATGGCGAGAAAGACGTCCTTTTTGCCTCCGAAGCCCTCTTCATCCGTCACCCATTTGTTTTCTCTTTGATGTAGAAGATAGGCGAGAACATTCCCGGCGCCCCAGCGGTGGGCTGCGGCAAGCAGTCCGGATTCCGTGACTTCGAATGTTCTGACTTTTCCTTCAATCTCCTGACCGAGAAAATCGTAGGGGCTTACCTCTTCGGAGTTGCCGGGTTCGACTTCTCTTGTGTAAGTCTGCGTCAGATAGCCTTGGGTTACTTTCAGACAGGCGGCTAGAGCGAGGTTCTGCAGTTGAGGACTTCCAAGGAACTCCTCTAGGTCGGGATAGGGGTGCCCGTACCACTCCCCGTTGCCGTCCACGAGCCCGATGTCATCAAGGGCAACCGGTGTCAGCTGATATCGGCCTGCGGCATCTGTTGAAGGATGGACCTTGTCCCACCGGCCTTCGGATGTTTCCTGTTGGTCGATCTTCCAAGCGAAGTCGTCCGACACGCGTAGTAGCTGGTCGGGGTGCCACAGCTCTTGGTATGGCACCTTGGGTTTTGCGGTCGGTGTCGGCGGCGCGGCGACCGGGCTTGTTTCGGTGGCCTCCTGCTCCGGCTTCCTTGCCGGAATCGGCGGTGTAGCCGCCGGTGGTTCCGTCGCAACCGCATCGACATCCGCCCTCGCGACGCGACGCGTCGTCGCAGGCGAGGCCGGAAAGATGCGACGCGCCTGTCGGGCGAGCGGCGTTTCGCTGTCGGACGCGGCCTCGCGTTTCAGTTCGTCGGCAAAGGCGAACGCGATGTGTTCGCGCGATCCCATCGGGAACGGGTTGGCCTCGTCGTTGGCGACCATCCGGGTGATGGCGCCGGCGTCGATGGCCGTAGGCTTGCGTGTGGACTCGGTCTTGCGGTGTTGGCGTCGTGATGTCCGGCTTCGACTCATGATCGTGGGAACTCCCCGTTAAGGTTGATTCCACCTCCCGTCTTTGAAACGTAGCACGAACAAATTGCGCAATCAGAGGTTTATTTTCTTGTCTTTAATTCGCCTGTATTCAGGTTCGGATCGCCGACACCCGTGGGTGCCCTGCCCGGGTCCGGTCGGTTATGCTGCAGTGCAAGAATCCCCTTGCGAATCGCCATGGGGGCTGGTTGTTTAGCGCCGACAGCCGCAGCTTCCCCATCTTGCGTTGCGGGCCCCCAAGGGGACCCCAAGGAGACCACCATGGCAGAGACGCTTTATCACTATATCGGCGGCGAGCGCGCCGCCGGCGCCGGCGGGCGCACGGGCGACGTGACCAATCCGGCGACCGGCGAGGTTATCGCGCAGGTGCCGTTCGCTAGCGCCGACGAGGTGCGCCAGGCGATCCAGACCGCCGCCAAGGCGCATCCCGACTGGGCCGCCGTGACGCCCCAGAACCGGGCGCGCGTCATGTTCCGCTTCAAGGCGCTGATCGAAGCCAACATGGACGAATTGGCCGAGCTCACCTCGCGCGAGCACGGGAAGACACTGTCGGACGCCAAGGGATCGATCACCCGCGGCATCGAGGTCGTCGAATACGCCTGCGGCATCGCCCAGGTCCTGAAAGGTGAGTTCTCCGAGAACGTCGGCACCAATGTGGACAGCTATTCGGTGCGCCAGCCGCTCGGTGTGTGCGCCGGCATCACACCGTTCAACTTCCCGGCGATGGTGCCGATGTGGATGTTCCCGATGGCGATCGCCGCGGGCAACACCTTCGTTCTGAAACCGTCGGAGAAGGTGCCGTCGACCTCTCTGCGCCTGGCCGAGCTTCTGGAAGAGGCCGGCGCTCATCCGGGCGTTCTGAACGTCGTCAACGGCGACAAGGAGGCGGTCGACACACTGCTGACCGACCCGACCGTCCAGGCGGTGAGCTTCGTCGGCTCGACGCCGATCGCCGAATACATCTATCACACCGGCACGGCCAACGGGAAACGGGTCCAGGCGCTGGGCGGCGCCAAGAACCACATGGTGGTGATGCCCGATGCCGACCTGGACCAGGCGACCGATGCCCTGATGGGCGCGGCCTATGGTTCGGCGGGCGAGCGCTGCATGGCGATCTCGGTCGCCGTCACCGTCGGCGACAAGGTGGCCGACGCGCTGATCGACCAGCTCAAGCCGCGTGTCGAGAGCCTCAGGATCGGGCCCTACAACGATCCCGATGCCGATATGGGGCCTCTGGTCACGCGCCAGCACTATGAGAAGGTGAAGAACTATATCGACGTCGGTGTCGAGGAAGGCGCCGATCTCGTGGTCGACGGCCGCGGCTTCTCGCTGCAGGGCTACGAGGACGGCAACTTCATCGGCGGCTCGATCTTCGACCGGGTGACGCCGGACATGCGGATCTACAAGGAAGAGATCTTCGGCCCCGTGCTCGCTGTCGTGCGCGCCGAGAGTTATGACCAGGCGCTTGGCCTGGTGAACGATCATGAGTTCGGCAACGGCACGGCGATCTTCACCCGCGACGGTGATGCCGCCCGCGACTTCACCACCCGGACCAAGGTCGGCATGGTCGGCGTCAACGTGCCGATCCCGGTGCCGGTCGCCTATCACAGCTTCGGCGGTTGGAAGCGCTCGCTGTTCGGCGACCACCACATGCATGGGCCCGAGGGCGTGCGTTTCTATACCAAGCTGAAGACCATCACCGAGCGTTGGCCGTCGGGCATCCGCCAGGGCGCGGAGTTCATCATGCCGGTGCTGAAATAGAAAACTTGGAGGATTGACCATCATGGCACGCAGCAAGATCGCGCTGATCGGCGCAGGCCAGATCGGCGGTACCCTGGCGCACCTCGTGGGTCTGAAGGAGCTGGGCGACGCCGTCCTTTTCGACATCGCCGAGGGCGTGCCCCAGGGCAAGGCGCTCGACCTCGTCCAGTCGGGCGCGGTCGAGGGCTTCGACGCGGTGATGGAAGGCGCCAACGACTATGAGCCCATCGCCGGCGCCGACGTCATCATCGTCACCGCCGGCGTGCCGCGCAAACCGGGTATGAGCCGCGACGATCTGATCGGCATCAACGCCAAGGTGATGAGCCAGGTCGGCGCCGGGATCAAGGAGCACGCGCCCGACGCCTTCGTCATTTGCATCACCAATCCGCTGGACGTCATGGTCTATCATCTGCAGCGTGTATCCGGCCTGCCGCCTGAGCGCGTGGTCGGCATGGCGGGCGTACTCGACAGCTCGCGCTTCCGCACCTTCCTGGCCCAGGAGATGAACGTCTCGGTCGAGGACGTCACGGCCATGGTCATGGGCGGTCACGGCGACAGCATGGTGCCGCTGGTGCGCTATTCGACGGTCGGCGGCATTCCGTTGCCGGACCTGATCAAGATGGGTTGGCTGACCCAGGATCGTTTGGATGCGATTGTGCAGCGCACGCGCGACGGCGGTGCGGAAATCGTCGGTCTGTTGAAGACCGGCTCGGCGTTCTACGCGCCGGCGTCGTCGGCGATCGAGATGGCCGAGGCCTATCTGAGAGACAAGAAACGCGTGCTGCCCTGCGCCGCCCATCTGACCGGCCAGTACGGCGTCGACAACTGTTATGTCGGCGTGCCCGTGGTCATCGGCGCCGGCGGTGTCGAGCGGATCGTCGAGATGGAACTCAACAGCGACGAGCAGGCGATGTTCGACAGTTCGGTTGCCTCGGTGCGCTCTCTGATGGAAGCCTTGGAAGGTGTCCTGAACGCTTCGTGAAAGGCCGATCGATGAAGCGCCTGGCGACCCTTTTCGCGATCGTCCTGGTCTGTGGCCCATCGGCCCAGGCCGAAGACGTGGAGCGCGGCACCGCCGAGGAGGCGCAAGCCATGGTGGCGCGCGCCATCGCTCTATATGACCAGGCCGGCATGGGCGACACGTTCCGCCAGATAACCTTGTCGCCGGATCCCGGATTCAGGGATCGTGACCTCTATCTCTTCGTCATCGATCAGGCGGGGTTCATGGCCGCGCACGCGCTCTACCCCCAGAGCGTCGGCACCAACGCCATCAACGCGGTGGATTCGGCGGGCACGCGGTATGTGCGGGACATCGTCTCGCACGCCACGCCGGAAGGCGCGTGGGTTGATTACATTTTTATTGATCCGTTGACCGGCGCCCCGGCGCCCAAGTCCACGTGGGTCGTGTTGCACGACCGGTTCATTTTCGCGTGCGGCATCTATGCCGGGGAGGTTGGCATATGAGGCATTTGATTTGGGTCACATTGATCGTTCTTGGCATCTCCGCTGGCACCACCGCTGCTGCCTCCGATAATGGCGCGGTGGGCACCGCGCGTGATGCCCAGATCATGGTCGAGCGCGGCATTCTGGTGTTCGAGGACGAAAGGGCCGCCAACGCGTTTGCGTTGATCAACATGGGGCTGCCCGACTTCCGCCACCACGAACTCTACTTGTTTGTTATCGATGCGACGGACGGCCTCCTGGTCGCGAACGCCCTGCATCCCGATCAGGTCGGCACCGATGTCCTCGGATTGCAGGATGTCGACGGCACACCCTTCGGTCGTAACATCGTCGAACAAGCAACCACCCACGGGGTGTGGGTCGACTACAAGTACGAGAATCCGATGACTGGTCAGGTCGAGCCGAAGTCAAGCTGGGTCGTCCTTCATGACGGCTACGTGTTCGGCTGCGGCATCTACAACCCGTGACCGACGGTCGGCCATCGGTCACATCGTCTTGATGGACAGATGTGATGGCGGTCACCATCAAGTAAATCCGTGAAACTTAGTCAAGAAAGCTCGTCGTGATGCCACTGATGACTGTTGTCATGGGAATCCGTGATGTTAAAGTGCCGTTAACACGCCAACAGCCGGCTGTTTCGATGATTACTGCCCACAGGGCGCCCCAATGAATCTTCATGAGTTCCAGGCCAAGGAGGTCTTGGCCACGTACGGGGTTGCGATCCCGCGCGGCAAAGTCGCGCGCAGCGGCGACGAAGCCGAAAAAGCAGCTGGTGAGTTGGGTGGCGACCTCTGGGTCGTCAAAGCCCAGGTCCATGCCGGTGGGCGCGGCAAGGCAGGCGGCATCAAGGTATGCCGCTCTGGCGATGAGGTCCGCCAAGCCGCCGATGCGCTGATCGGCACCAGCCTCAAAACCCATCAGACCGGACCGGAAGGCAAGCCCATCCACGCGGTCTATGTCGAGGAGGGCTCGTCGATCGCGCGCGAGCTTTATCTCGCCATGCTGGTCGATCGCGGCGCCGGCCGCATCGCCATCATTGCCTCGACCGAGGGCGGCATGGACATCGAGGAGGTTGCCGCCTCGACGCCGGAGAAGATCCTGACCATCGCGATCGATCCGGCGACCGGCCTGCAGGGTCATCATGGCCGGCGCATCGCCTTCGCGCTTGGTCTCGAAGGCGACCAGGTGAAGAAGGCAGGAAAATTTGTTGCCGGTCTTTACAAAGCCTTCAACGACACCGACGCCAGCCTGCTTGAGATCAACCCGCTGGTGGTGACCGAGGACGGCGATCTGCTGGCGCTGGACTGCAAGTACAACCTGGATGACAACGCGCTGTTCCGTCACGCGGATCTGGCGGCCATGCGCGACGACGCGCAGGAAGATCCGACCGAATTGGAAGCCGCCGAGGTCGGGCTGAATTATGTCAAGCTGGACGGCAACATCGGCTGCATGGTGAACGGCGCCGGCCTTGCCATGGCGACCATGGATATCTGCAAGCTCGCCGGCGGCGAGCCCGCGAACTTCCTGGATGTCGGTGGCGGCGCGACCAAGGAGCAGGTCTCCAGCGCATTCAAGATCATCGTCTCCGATCCCAACGTGAAGGCCATCCTGGTGAACATTTTCGGCGGCATCATGCGCTGCGACGTCATCGCCGACGGTATCGTCGCGGCCGCCAAAGAACTGAACCTGGAGGTTCCCGTCGTCGTACGGCTGGAAGGCACCAACGTCGATCAGGGCAAGGCGATCCTCGATCAATCAGGTCTCAAGATCACCTCGGCCGACGATCTGTCGGACGCCGCCGCCAAGGCGGTTGCCGCGATAGGAGCAGGCTGATGGCCGTTCTCGTCGACAAATCGACCAAGCTCCTGGTCCAGGGTTTCACCGGCAAGACGGCGACCTTTCACACCGAGCAGGCGCTTGCCTACGGCACCGACGTCGTCGGTGGCGTGACGCCGGGCAAGGGCGGTGGCATGCATCTGGACCTGCCGATCTTCGACACGGTGCAGGACTGTGTCGACCAGACCGGCGCAAACGCGTCGGTCATCTATGTCCCGCCGCCGTTCGCGGCCGATGCGATCCTGGAATCGATCGATGCCGGCGTGCCGCTGGTGGTCGCCATTACCGAAGGCATCCCGGTTCTCGACATGGTGCGCGTCAAGCGTGCGCTTGACGGTACGTCGACGCGGCTGGTTGGGCCCAACTGCCCCGGCGTTATCACGCCCGGCGAATGCAAGATCGGCATCATGCCCGGCCACATTCATATGCGCGGCAAGATCGGTATTGTCTCGCGCTCAGGCACGCTGACCTATGAAGGCGTGCACCAGACGACCGCCGCGGGCCTCGGTCAGACGACCTGCATCGGTATCGGCGGCGACCCGGTCAACGGCACCGACTTCATCGACTGCCTGGAGATGTTTCTGGCGGATGATGAGACGGAAGGCATCATCATGATCGGTGAAATCGGCGGCAGCGCCGAGGAAGACGCCGCGGATTTCATCAAACACGAAAAACGCAAGAAGCCGATTACAGGTTTCATCGCCGGCGTCACCGCGCCGCCTGGCCGCCGCATGGGCCACGCGGGCGCGATCGTCTCCGGCGGCAAGGGCAAGGCAGAAGATAAAATCGCAGCCATGCAGGACGCCGGTTTCCATATCGCGGATTCACCGGCCAGCCTGGGCACGACCATGCTGAAAGCCATGGGGGGATAACGTCGAATGCAACTACGGACGCCTGGAGCGCCGAGGTAAAGGTCCATGGGACAAACCGCCGACCAACTATCCTTTCTCTACGGAACCAACAGCAGCTACATCGAAGAGCTGTATGCACGCTACCTGAACGACCCCAACGCGGTAGACGAGAGTTGGCGGTCGTTTTTCGCCGACCTCAACGATGACGAACGATCGGTGCTGGAGGAGCTTCAGCCCAGCCGTGACGCGCGCAAGATCGCCGACATCGAATACGGCGACGACGAAGACGACACCCAGGCAAGAGGCCAGACCGACCGCGGCGGCAACGGCGCGGCGCCGGTACCGTCATGGGCGCCCGCACCGGTCGCCACCGGTCAGGGCGTCTCCCACTATGCGGTGGCGCGCGACAGTATTCGCATTCTGATGATGATCCGCGCCTATCGCGTGCGTGGTCATCTGGCCGCCAATCTCGATCCCCTGGGCCTGGAAGGCGAGCGTCATCACCCTGAGCTTGATCCCAAGAGCTACGGCTTTACCGACGAGGATCTGGACCGCGAGTTCTTTGTCGACGGCGTCCTCGGTTTTCAAACGGCGACCTTGCGTGAAATTCTCAACGCGGTGCGCGAGACCTATTGCGGCACCATCGGCGTCGAGTTCATGCATATCCAGAGCCCACAGGAAAAGGCCTGGATCCAGCGCAAGTTCGAAGGCAGCCGAAGCCGGCCGGAACTGAGTGCCGAAGTCCAGCAACGGACCCTGAACGAGCTTTACCATTCCGAAGGTTTCGAGAAGTTCCTCAGCATCAAGTATCCGGGCGCCAAGCGCTTTTCGCTGGAAGGCGCGGAAAGCACGATCCCAGCGATGGAGGCGATTATCCACACCGCCGCCAAACTGGGCGTCGACGATGTTGTGCTCGGCATGCCCCATCGCGGGCGACTGAACGTGCTGACGACCGTCATGCGCAAGTCCTATATGGCGGTGTTCTCCGAGTTCCAGGGCGAGGCTGGCCACCCCGATGCGGTGCAGGGTTCCGGCGACGTCAAGTATCACCTGGGCACGTCGGCCGATCGCCAGCTTGAAAACGGTCGCACGGTTCACCTGAGCCTGACCGCCAACCCGTCACATCTGGAAGCGGTCAATCCGGTGGTCCAGGGCAAGGTCCGTGCGAAACAGACTCTGCGCCCGCTCGAAGAGCGCAAATGCGTCTTGGGCATCCTGCTGCATGGTGACGCTTCGTTCGCCGGGCAGGGTCTGGTCGCCGAGACGCTTGGTATGTCGGAGCTGCGCGGCTACCGGACCGGCGGCACGATCCATATCATCGTCAACAACCAGATCGGCTTTACAACCAGCCCCAGCTTTTCGCGGTCGTCGCCCTATCCGTCGGATGTAGCGAAGATGGTGGCGGCGCCGATTTTCCACGTGAACGGAGATGACCCGGAGGCGGTGATCCACGTCGCGCGGCTGGCCGCCGAGTTCCGCCAGGAGTTCGGCCGCGATGTCGTCATCGATATCTTCTGTTACCGCCGCCATGGTCACAACGAGGGTGACGAACCGGCGTTCACCCAGCCGATCATGTACCGCACCATCGCCCAGCATCCGACGACCCGCCAGCTCTATACGGAGCGTTTGATAAGCGAGGGCGCGATGACGGCCAAACAGGCCGATCAGATGATCCAGGATTTCAACAAGCAGCTGGAAGAAGACCTGGAGGCGTCCAAGAGCTACAAGCCCAACAAGGTCGATTGGCTTGAGGGCGCGTGGTCGGGCATGGAAGTGGCCGAACGCGATGGCGCGCGGCGCGGTAACACCGCAGTCAAGAAAGACGAGCTGATCACCGTCGGCAAGGCGATTTCGACGCCGCCCGATGAATTCAATACCAACCGTAAGCTGCTGCGCATCATGGGGCAGCGCCAGAAGATGATCGAGACCGGTGAAGGTATCGATTGGGCGATGGGTGAAGCACTTGCGTTCGGCACGTTGCTTTATGAAGGCGCGAGCGTGCGTCTATCCGGCCAGGACTGTGGTCGCGGCACCTTCAGCCAGCGCCATTCGGTCCTGATCGACCAGCTCACCGAAGACCGCTATATCCCGCTGAACCACATCAGCGACGACCAAGGCCGTTATGAGGTCATCGACAGCATGCTGTCGGAAGCCGGCATTCTGGGTTTCGAGTACGGCTACAGCCTGACCGATCCAAAGTGCCTGGTTTTGTGGGAGGCGCAATTTGGCGATTTCTCGAACGGCGCCCAGGTCATTATTGACCAGTTCCTGGCTGCCGGCGAAAGCAAGTGGTTCCGCATGTCAGGCCTGGTCATGCTGCTGCCTCACGGTTACGAAGGGCAGGGGCCAGAGCACAGTTCCGCGCGGCCGGAGCGCTACCTGCAGCTTGCCGCTGAAGACAATATGCAGATCGTCAACTGCACGACGCCGGCGTCGTACTTCCACGTGCTGCGCCGCCAGATGAAACGCAACTTCCGCAAGCCGCTGATCATTTTCACGCCGAAGTCGCTGTTGCGCCACAAGCTGTGTGTGTCGTCGATCGACGATTTCAGCGGCGACACGCAGTTTCATCGCACCCTGTGGGAGTTGGACGACGCCAAGCGCGGCGAGGACATGAAGCGCGTCATCATGTGTACCGGCAAGGTCTACTACGATCTCTACGAAAAGCGCGCAGAGCTCGGCCTCGACGACGTCACCTTTGTCCGCCTGGAGCAACTGGCACCGTTTCCGATCGGCGCGTTGCAGGAGGCCGTGGATTACTATCCCAATGCCGAGTTCATCTGGTGCCAGGAGGAACCGCGCAACATGGGTGCGTGGACCTATGTCTCCGATCAGATCGAACAGGAACTGGACGCCCACAAGACGACAGCGCGGTACCCGCGTTACGTCGGGCGTCCCGATGCCGCCTCGCCGGCCACTGGGTTCATCAAGGTTCATCAGCGCGAACAGGAAGCGCTCGTTATGGAGGCGCTGACCGGATGATGGCGCGCGCCCGCTTTATCGCCAGAGGACAGGCACGATGACAGTCGACATCACGGTTCCGCAGCTGGGTGAGTCGGTAACGGAGGCGACGGTCGCCAACTGGTTCAAGAAGCAGGGCGACGCCGTCAAGATGGACGAGGCCCTGGTGGAACTGGAGACCGACAAGGTCACCATGGAGGTCTACGCACCAGCCGACGGTGTCCTGGCCGAAGTCGTCGCCGGTGAAGGCACTGACGTGGAGGTCGGCGCTTTATTGGCCCGCCTCAACGAGGGGGCGGCAGGCGGCGCATCGCCGGAAGCGCCAGCCGAGACGCCTGTTGCCGAAGAGCCCGACGCGGCGCCCGACAAGGCCGATAGCGCCGACATCGCGTTGTCGCCGGCGGTCAGCAAGCTTATCAAGGAGAACAACCTTGATCCCAGCGCCATCAAGGGCACGGGCAAGGATGGCCGATTGCTAAAGGGCGACGTGCTTGCATTCCTGGAGTCCAGCGACAGCGCGCCTGCGACGGCGCCGAAGGCTGCCGAGCCGGCGCCGGCCGCTACACCAGCCGCCGCCGCGCCGCAGAAGACAAAAACGATCGTGCCGCCGACGCCGGCCGATCCGGAGGGCCGCGAGAAGCGCGTCAAGATGACGCGGCTGCGCCGCAGCATTGCTGAGCGCCTGAAGGCCGCTCAGGACAACGCCGCCATGCTGACGACCTTCAACGAGGTCGACATGTCGGCGGTCATGGCGGCCCGCAAGGAGTACCGCGACCGGTTCGAAAAGAAGCACGGTGTACGCCTGGGTTTCATGTCGTTCTTCGTCAAGGCCGCGGTTCAGGCGCTGAAGGACATCCCTGCCGTCAATGGCGAGATCGCTGGCGACGAGATCGTCTACAAGTACTATTACAACATCGGCGTCGCGGTGAGCTCGCCCCAGGGCCTAATCGTTCCCGTGCTTCGCGACGCCGACAAGATGTCGTTTGCCGAAGTTGAGCAGACGATCAACGAGATGGGCCGCAAGGCGCGCGAAGGCGAACTGACGACAGGCGACTTGACCGGCGGTACGTTCACCATCTCCAATGGCGGCATCTTCGGTTCCATGATGTCGACGCCAATTTTGAATCCACCCCAGTCGGGCATTCTGGGTATGCACAAAATTCAGGAACGTCCCATGGTGGTCGATGGCGCCATCGAAGCGCGACCCATGATGTACCTGGCGCTGAGCTACGACCACCGCATCATCGACGGTCGTGAGGCCGTCACGTTCCTGGTGCGCATCAAGGACGCGATTGAGGACCCCCAGCGCCTGCTGCTCGACATTTAGCGCCTTTACCCTTTGAAACCGAAGGGTTTTTGTGAGGGGTCGACCTGTCGACCCGAGCGCCTCTGCGGCCTGTTCTACGGCTGAACGTCACAACTCCGCTCTAGTATGGATCATGGCGCTCAGGCCGGGTATGACTGACGTGAGGACGAGGAGGGAAGAAGTGCCATGAGCGAACAAGCGTTCGATGTCGTCGTCATCGGTGCCGGTCCGGCGGGTTACGTCTGCGCCATTCGCTGCGCCCAACTGGGCCTGAAGACCGCTGTGGTCGAAAAGCGCAAGACATTGGGCGGGACCTGTCTGAACGTCGGGTGCATTCCCTCCAAGGCATTGTTGCAGTCATCCGAGCTTTATGAGCAGACGGCCAGCCATCTGGGTCATCACGGCATCGCCGTCAAGGGCGTCGACCTCGACCTGGCTGCCATGATGAAACGCAAGGACAAGGTCGTGGATACGCTGACCAAGGGTGTCGCCGGTTTGTTCAAGAAGAACAAGATCACGCCCTTCTATGGCGCGGCGACCCTGACCGGCAAACAGACCGTCGTGGTTGCCGGCGATGGCGAGAGCCACACCCTGACGGCCAAGAACATCATTATTGCGACGGGGTCGGAGCCGGTCAGTCTGCCCGGCATCGAGATCGACGAAGAGCGCGTTGTCTCGTCGACCGGGGCGTTGTCACTGAAGCAGGTGCCCAAACACATGATCGTCATTGGCGCCGGCTATATCGGTCTGGAGATGGGTTCGGTGTGGCGGCGCCTGGGTAGCGAGGTCACGGTCGTCGAGTTCCTCGACCGCATCACGCCGACCATGGACGGCGATGTCGCCAAGGAATTCCAGAAACTCCTGAAGCGCCAGGGCATGACGTTCCGCCTTGGCACCAAGGTGACCGGTGTCGAGGCAACGAAGAGCAGCCTTAGAGTCAAAGTCGAACCGGCACAGGGCGGCGACAGCGAGACTGTGGACTGTGATGTTGTTTTGGTCGCTGTCGGCCGTCGCGCCTATACGGCTGGCCTGGGCCTCGAAGACGTCGGTGTCGTTTTGGACAGCCGCGGCATGGTCGAGATCGACGATCACTTCCGCACCACCATCGACGGCATTTATGCGATTGGCGACTGCGTGCGCGGTCCGATGCTGGCGCATAAGGGCGAGGACGAAGGTGTCGCTGTCGCCGAGATCATCGCCGGACAGGCAGGTCACGTGAACTACGGCGTCATTCCTGGCGTCGTCTATACCGATCCCGAAGCCGCTGGTGTCGGCAAGACCGAGGAAGAACTAAAGGCGGAAGGGGTTGATTACGTCGCCGGCATGTTTCCCTTCCTGGCGAACAGCCGGGCGCGCACCTATGACCAAACGGCGGGGTTCGTTAAGATCCTGGCGGATGCCAAGACCGATCGGGTGCTTGGTGTGCACATCATCGGTGCCAACGCCGGCGAGTTGATTGCCGAGGCGGCGGTGGCGATGGAGTTCGGCGGCTCAGCAGAAGACATCGCGCGCACCTGTCATGCGCACCCGACGTTCTCCGAAGCGGTCAAGGAAGCCGCCTTGGCGGTCGGCAAGCGCGCTATTCACATTTAGACATTTTGGGAGGCGGTCATGCGCCTGAAAACTATTCTCCTCGGCCTCGTCGGCCTTGTCGTCATCGTCATCGTTGGCCTCGTCATCGCGGTCGCGACGGTCGATCCCAACGATTACCGCAGCGATATCCAGGACGTCGTCAAAGACGCGACGGGTCGCCAGCTGACGCTGGGCGGCGATTTGGAGCTTGGTATCTCGCTCAGGCCGACCATTGTCGCGCGCGATGTCGAACTGTCGAACGCTGAGTGGGGTACCCAGCCCCAAATGGTCAAGGCCAAGGAGCTCGACGTTCAGGTCGCACTCTTGCCGCTGCTTAGCGGTGACATCCACATCGTCAGCCTGACAGTCGATGGCGCGGAGATCCTGCTTGAGACGAACAGCGACGGTGTCGGCAACTGGCAGTTCGGCGCCCAGGACGCCGGCGACGAGGTGGCCACCGACAAGATGTTATTGCCGCGTATCGACGGCATGGAAATCACAGACGCGTCGATCACCTATCTCGACGGCGTGACCGGCGAGAAACAAAAGGTCGATATCGAAAGCGTCGAGCTCAGCACGGATTCGCCATCCGGCCCCCTCAACATCGATCTCAAGGCGACCTCGGACGATGAGGGCCTGACGGTCAGCGGCGTTGCCGGCAGCCTGGATGCCCTGATGGGCGACGACACCGCGCCCGTCGACCTGGCGATTACCGCCTATGGTGTCACCATGACGCTGAAGGGCACGGTCGGCGCCGTTTCGTCGGCCGGCAATCTTGACCTCGACTTGGATGTTTCCAGCGACGACCCGTCAAAGGCCGCCAGCGTTGCCGGGGTCACGCTGCCATTCGATGGCGCGCTGAAGGTCGCCGGCCACGTCAAGGGCAACTTCGAAACCTTCGATCTGACCGGCCTGACGGCCGACGTGGCGGGTATCAAGGCGACCGGCGATATCTCGGTCGACCAGTCGGGCGACCGACCGTCCATCGGCGGCAAGCTGGCGGTCGAAGAGCTTGATGTGTCGGTCTTTGGCGGTGGCGGAGAGGGTGAAGCATCGTCCGATTCATCCGGCAAGGTATTCCCGTCCGATCCGCTTCCGGTCGACGGCCTCAAGGCGGTCGACGCCGACATCGAAATCACGATCACGACCCTCAAAACGCCCGTCATGGTGGCCAAGGATGTCGTGCTGCCCATCAAGCTGACGTCCGGTGACCTGAAGATGGATGGCATGACGGCGACGGTGGCCGGCAGCACGGTCTCATCAAGCCTTGACCTCAACGCCAGCTCGGCGACGCCGGCCATGGTGCTGAAGATGACGGCCGACAGTCTGAACGTCGGGCAAATGCTGAAGGATGCCGCTGTGACCGAGATGCTGTCGGGCGACGGCGACCTGAAGGTCGACGTGAACGGCACCGGCGATTCAATCGCGGCCATCATGGCGTCGTTGAACGGCGAAGCCTCGCTGTTGATGGAAGAAGGCCAGCTCGACACCGGTGGATTGGAGCTGCTGATGGGCGGCAGCAACGCGTTGATCGGCACGCTGATCACCAGCGGTACCGAAGCGGCGACGCTTAACTGCCTGGCCATCGACTACGACATCAAGGACGGTATCGCCGAACAGAAGGTATTCTTGATCGACACGCAGTTCTCGACCGTTGTTGGCGAGGGCAAGATCGATCTGGGCAAGGAGACCATCGACCTTCTGATCACGCCAAAGTCCAAGGATGTCTCGCTCAGCGTCGCCGTGCCGGTGCGGGTTGGTGGCACGCTGGCGTCGCCCAGCTTTACGCCCGACGAGGCGGCCCTGGCGCTCAAGGTCGGCGGCCTGCTGGGTGCGACGATCTTCCCGCCGGCGCTTCTGCTCAGTCTTGGTGATCTGGGCGGCGGTGATCACGGCTGTGTCACGGCCAATGCCAACACCGAAGGCTCGGGCGACAACGGCGGCGGTGTGGTCAACGAAGCTGGTGAAGTCGTCGACGACGCGGCCGGCGCGGTCGGCACCGCGGTCGACGACATCGGCAACGAGATCGATAGCCTGTTCGGCGACTGACAGCCGGATACACCGTGTTCCGTAACCTGCGGCCGGTAACGCTGGTCGCAGTCATGTGCGTTATCCAGGTACTCGGCATGACCGGCTTTGCGACCTACTGGTCGCTGCAGCCGATCCTGCAACCGGCTTGGATGCTCTCGAATGAGCAAGCGGGGTGGATCAGCGGCACGCTGTTCGCCGGCTACATGGTCGCCGTGCCCCTGTTGGCAACCATCACCGACCGGGTCGATGCCCGGCTGATCGTCCTGGTCGGCATGGCCTTCGCGGCACTGGGCTTGATCGGCTTCGGCTTGTTTGCCGAAGGGTTCTGGGGCGCCATTCTGTGGCGGTTTGTCGCCGGCATTGGATTGGCCGGCACCTACATGCCCGGCCTGCGCGCCCTGACTGACCGCATCAGCGATCGGCTGCAGTCGCGCGCCGTCGCCTACTACACATCCTCGTTCAGTGTCGGTTCGGCGGTGTCATACGTTCTGGCCGGCTATGCGTTGGAGTTGACCGACTGGCGTACGGCATTCTTGATCGCCGCCATAGGCCCTGTCATCGGCGGTACGCTGTTGTGGCTGTGTTTGGCGCCTCGACACATTGAGGCGAGGGCCAGACCCAGATCCCATGTGTTCGACTTTCGTCCGGTCTTCGCCGACCGCCATGTGATGGGTTACGTGCTCACCTATGCCGGTCACACGGCTGAGCTATTCGCCATGCGCTCGTGGCTCGTGCCGTTTCTCGTTTTCAGCGCGACGCTGGGATCGACCATGGCACGCGCGGAGGTCGATGCCACCGTCATGGCGACCCTGGTCTCTTTGATTGCGGTTGTCTCCAGCATCGGCGGCAACGAGGTTGCCATGCGCATTGGCCGCCGGCGCCTGGTGCTGATCGCGATTGGCGTGTCTTTCGCGACCAGCTTGGTCGTTGGCTTTTCGGCGGCACTTCCGTTCTGGGTTGCGGTTGTCGCCTGCATGATCTTCGCGCTGACCATTCAGGCCGATTCGGCATCGATCACCGCCGGCGCGGTCGCGGCGGCGCCGCCGGGCTATCGCGGCGCGACCATGGCCGTCCACTCGATGTTCGGTTTCGGTGCCGCCTTCCTGTCACCGACTCTCGTCGGCGTCGTGCTGGACAGCGCCGGCGGTTCCATCACCGTGACAACATGGGTGTTCGCGTTCGGCACCATGGGGGCCATGGGCCTGGTCGGTATGGCGGCTTTACTGCTGTTGGGGCGGCGCAAAACCTAAGCGCGGGGGTGTGTGCTCCGGTAGATCTTCATCAGGTTCTCGGCGTCGACATCGGTGTAACGCTGCGTCGTCGAGAGGCTGGCGTGCCCCAGCAGTTCCTGGATCGTGCGCAGATCCGCGCCGCCGCCCAGCAAGTGGGTCGCAAAACTGTGGCGCATGGCGTGCGGCGTCGCCGTCGTCGGCAGGCCAAGGGCGGCGCGCAGATGACGGAACCGTCTTTGCACGACACCCGGCTGTAGGCGCTTGCCGCGCACCCCGACGAACAGGGGCTGAGCGTTGTCGCCGGCAAAGGGGCGGCGCCCGACATAGTCGTCCAGCGCCTCGCGCACGACCGGCAGCAGCGGCACCATGCGTTCCTTGTCACCCTTGCCGCGCACGACCAGGACGTCCCGGCCGCCACTGACCTGGCCAACCGTCAATCCCAGCACCTCGCCAATGCGCATGCCGCAGCCATACATCAAGAGCATGATGGCGACATCGCGCGCGGCGACCCACGGCTCGTCGGTCAGCGACTCGGCGAGTTCGACCATCTCGCCGGCCTCCGACTCGTTCAGCGGGCGCGGTACTTGGCGCGGCAAGCGCGGCGAGCGCACCGCGCCGATGGCAGCGTTGCCGACCAGCCCTTCGCGCTCCAGAAAGCGGAAAAAGCTGCGTACGGTCGACAGCGCCCGCGCGGTTGACGTCTTGGCGCGTCCGTCGCGGCTGCGCTGGGCAAGCCAGGCGCGGAAGTCGGCGGGCTTCATGGCTGCCAGCATGGCGAAGTCAGGCGCCGCACCCTGATGGTCGGTCAGGAAGGCGAGGAACTGCGCGAGGTCGCTTTGATAGGCTTGGACCGTATGGCCGGACGCGCGGCGTTCGTCGCTCAGACGGTCACGCCACAGACGCACCGCCTCGTCGAGGTCGTGAGGCCGCGTGCTCAGACGCGCAGGCCCAGTTTCTTGCGCAGGCAGCGGTCGAGCACCATGGCGAGGAAACGATAAAGCTCGACCGGATCGCCGGCGCAGAAGTGATCGTCTCGCCGCGAACCCAAGGCCAGGATGCCATTGGGCAGATCGGCTTCGCCACCGAAGCGCGCCAGGGCCTCGGAGCGAACAAGCGGTGCGGCGCCGGCGAAGAGGCGCTCATCCGCATCGTCGGTCGGGCGCAGGATGACGTCGCGGTCGTCCTGCATGATGTCCATCACCGTGCCAGGCGTCAGACAGCGCACGCCGGCGGTCATCCTGGCCGCACCATGTATGGCTTCGGTCTCGACGCACAGATTGACGACGTCGACGCCGAGCAGGATCGAGACATCGGCGTTCACGATCTCGACCAGGTGATCCAGATCGGCCGCGCTCATCAACGTCAGCGACGCCGCGTGGACACGGTCTTGAAGGGAGCGGTGCCGGCGCGTGCGCTCGACCAGGGCGCCTTGCGCCTCGCGCATGTCGTCCTTGTCGGCTTTCAGCCGGTCGATCAGAAAGACCTGCCAGTCGGCGACGTTGTCGCCGAGGTCGCGCGACGGTGCGGCAATCTGGCGCAACAGCTCCGGCCGTTGTGCCAGGAAGTCGGGATGATCGCGCAGAAACCGCTCGACACGTTCCGGCGTCACGTCATCCGCTTCGTTGAGCCTGGCGCTGTCCGGTTTTGTGTCCATGGTCCCTTTCCGTGACCTACAAGATGGCTTGGCCGGTCTTCTGCCAGTCAGCCAGGAAGGCCGCGAGGCCCTTGTCGGTCAGGCTGTGGCTGGCCAGCTTGCGCAACACGTCCGGCGGGACCGTTGCAACGTCGGCGCCGATCATGGCCGCCTGTTTGACATGCATCGGTGACCGGATTGAGGCGACAAGGATTTCCGTGTCGAGATGCGCGTAGTTGTCGTAGATGGTCTTGATCTCGGCGATCAACTCCATGCCGTCATGGCCGATATCGTCCAGGCGCCCGACGAAGGGCGAGATGAACGTCGCCCCGGCCTTGGCTGCCAGGAGCGCCTGGTTGGCGGAAAAACAAAGCGTCACGTTAACCTTGGTGCCGTGCTGGGTAATCGCCCGACAGGCTTTCAGACCGTCCCAGGTCAGCGGTACCTTGATGGTGATGTTGTCGGCGACCCGGGCAAGCTTTTTGCCTTCGGCCACCATGCCGTCGGCATCGGTCGCGGTGACTTCCGCACTCACCGGTCCGGCGACGACCGAACAGATTTCTCTCAGAACCTCCACGAAATCGCCGCCCGATTTGGCGATAAGCGAAGGATTGGTCGTTACACCGTCCAGAAGACCGGTATCGGCGAGATCGCGGATCTCCGCCACATCGGCTGTATCAACAAAGAACTTCATGGGCTTTTATAGCACTCCCTTCGGGGCTGGACGAATGAACGGCATTTGATGTGAAAGTGTAGCGGATGCTGCCCGGTGACGCCATAACACGCCCGGATGATGTCGGCAGCGACAGTGTCGGTGTGCTGCTGCCGCTGCCCATTCACGCGCTCTATGACTATCTGGTGCCCGAAGACGTTGATGTTGTTCCGGGCAGCTACGTCATGGTGCCGCTTGGCGGGCGCAGCGTTCTGGGCGTTGTGTGGGGTGAGCCTCTGGGCGACGTCGCGCCGGAAAAGTTGAAAGCGATCCTTGAAGTGAAGCCGGCGCCGCCGTTGTCGCCGATCTTGCGCGACTTTGTGGAGTGGGTCGCCCGCTACACCGTGAATTCCCCGGGTGCCGTTCTGCGCATGGTGCTTCGCGTCAGCGAGGCGCTCGATCCGCCGCGCCCGCGGCTGGCCTATCGACGGGCCGGAGACCTGCCGCCGCGCATGACGCCGGCCAGGCAACGGGTCGTCAACTTGCTGCGGGACGCACCGCCGTTGGAAAAAGCCGACATCGTGCGCGAAGCCGGTGTCGGCTCGTCTGTCATCAAGGGACTGGTCGAAACGGGCACTGTCGAGATCGTCGAGCTTCCTGCGGCACCCCGTCTTCCGCTGCCGGATCCCGAGGCGCAAGGACCGGTGTTGTCCGACGACCAGGCGGTCGCTGCCGACGAACTGACCATGCAGGTGAAGCGCGGAGGTTTCGCGACGACGCTTCTGGAAGGCGTCACCGGATCGGGCAAAACCGAGGTTTACTTCGAAGCGGTCGCCGAGGCGCTACGCCATGACAAACAGGTCCTCGTGCTGTTGCCGGAGATCGCGCTTTCGGCGCAGTTCCTGCGCCGTTTTGCCGAACGGTTCGGCGCCGAACCGGTGGTCTGGCATTCCGACGTGCCGCGCAAGAAACGGCGTGATGCCTGGCGCGCCGTCGCCGACGGCAGCGCCCGTGTCATCGTCGGCGCGCGTTCGGCCCTCTTCCTGCCATTCGCCAAGCTGGGCCTTATTGTCGTCGACGAGGAACACGACGGTTCGTTCAAGCAGGAGGACGGCGTCTGCTACAACGCCCGCGACATGGCGGTTGTCAGGGGCCGTCTGGAGGACCTTCCGGTCGTCCTGTGTTCGGCGACGCCGTCGATGGAGACTCTGGTCAACGTGGAGCTTGGCCGGTACGGCGGTTTAATGCTGGCTGAGCGCCATGGCGGGGCGACCCTGCCGGATGTCACTGCCGTCGACATGCGCAGCGCCGGGACCGAGCGAGGCCACTGGCTGTCGCCGCCCTTGATTGACGCCATACAGACGGCACTGGATGCAGGCGAGCAGGGGCTGTTGTTCCTCAACCGCCGGGGATACGCGCCGCTTACCCTGTGTCGCACCTGCGGTCATCGCTTCGCCTGTCCCAATTGTTCGGCCTGGCTCGTTGAACACCGCCATTACGGGCGCTTGCAGTGCCACCACTGCGGTTTCAGCGGTCCGATACCCGATAGCTGCCCAGTTTGCTCCAGTACCGACAGCCTGGTCGCCTGCGGGCCCGGCGTTGAGCGTCTGCTGGAGGAAGTCGAGCATCGCTTTCCTGACTGCCGTACGGAGGTCATGTCGTCGGACACGCTGGTTGGGCCGGACGCGACCCAGGAGATGATCGCCCGGTTCGAGGCGCGCGAGATCGACCTGTTGATCGGTACCCAGGTCGCCGCCAAGGGCCATCACTTTCCGATGTTGACGGTGGTCGGCGTGGTCGATGCGGACCTGGGGCTAGAAGGCGGTGATCTGCGCGCCATGGAGCGCACCTGGCAGCTTCTGCACCAGGTCGCCGGACGGGCAGGGCGGGCCGAGCATCCGGGCCGGGTCCTGCTGCAGACCTATGATCCCGAAAACCCGGTCCTGACCGCCCTGGCATCAGACGATCGCGAGGGTTTCCTGGGTTACCTGAAGGAACAACGCCGCGCCGCCGGCATGCCGCCCTTCGGCCGACTGGCCGGCATCATCCTGTCCGGCACACGCGAGGCGGATGTCCGCAGCCTTGCCCGCGAGCTCGCCCGGCACGGGCCGCGTGGCGACGGGATCCAGACGCTCGGTCCGGCACCGGCACCGCTTGCCCTGCTCAGAGGGCGCTATCGCTGGCGGCTTCTGGTTCATGCCCGCCGGGATGTCGACTTGCAAGGCGCCATCCGGGCCTGGCTGAAGCCAGTGAAGCTGCGCGGCACCATGAGGTTGCAGGTTGATATCGATCCCTACAGCTTCTTCTAGGTGTTTCCGCAGGGTCTCCAAGGGGAGTCTTGTTGCAACGCGAAAGGGCCTGTGCTAGCTACGGCCTGCCCTTCGCCGGGGCATCTGGGGGCCCTGTTCAAGGGGGTTCTTTGGATGCAAAAAATCCAATGCAAACAGTAACTTAGAAGGCGACAGCGAGGACAGTCTCAGGTGGCCACCGACGACAGTGTTGTAACCGGCCTTTCGGGCCGCTACGCGACCGCTTTGTTCGACCTTGCCGACGAAAGCAAGGTGCTGGACGAGGTCGCCGGCGACTTGCGTTCGCTACAGGCCGCCCTGGATGAATCAGAGGATCTGGCGCGCCTTGTCCGCAGCCCGATCGTCTCCCGTGATGAGCAGGGCCGCGCCATGGCGGCGGTGGTCGAGGCCATGGGTCTCGGCGAACTGACGCGCCGGACTGTCGGTCTGCTGGCTCAGAAACGTCGGCTCTTCGCGCTCAGCGACATTATTCGTGACTACACCAAGCTTCTGGCCGCCCACCGCGGCGAGACGACCGCCGAGGTCACCTCGGCACGCGCCCTGTCTGAGGGCGAACTGAACAAACTCACCGCCACCTTGAAGAACGTGGTTGGGCGCGATGTTGCCGTGGAGGCCCGCGTCGATCCTGATCTCCTGGGTGGTCTGGTGGTTCGAATTGGCTCGCGGATGTTGGACAGCTCCATCCGTACCAAACTGCAACGGCTTGAAATTGCTATGAAGGGGGCTGGCTGATGGATATCCGCGCCGCCGAGATTTCCTCAATCATCAAAGACCAGATCGAGAACTTTGGCGCCGAAGCCGAAGTCGCCGAGGTCGGCCGCGTGCTTTCCGTCGGTGACGGTATCGCCCGCGTCTACGGTCTGGACAACGTGCAGGCCGGCGAAATGGTCGAATTCCCCGGCGGCATTCAGGGCATGGCCTTGAACCTGGAAACCGACAATGTCGGTATCGTTATCTTCGGCAGTGACCAGAACATCGTCGAAGGCGATACGGTCAAGCGTACCGGCGACATCGTTGACGTGCCTGTCGGCAAGGGCCTTCTGGGCCGCGTCGTCGACGCGCTTGGCAACCCGATCGACGGCAAGGGTCCGATCGACAGCACCGAGCGCAGCTTGGTCGAGGTCAAGGCGCCGGGCATTATTCCGCGCCAGTCGGTGAACGAGCCGGTGCAGACCGGCCTGAAGGCGCTGGATGCTCTGGTTCCGGTCGGCCGTGGCCAGCGTGAGCTGATCATTGGCGACCGCCAGACCGGCAAGACCGCTGTTGCCATCGATGCGGTGCTGAACCAGAAGCAGAATTTCGAATCCGGCGACGAGAAGAAGCGTCTCTACTGCATCTATGTCGCCGTCGGTCAGAAGCGCTCGACGGTCGCGCAGATCGTCAAGACGCTGACCGATAACGGCGCGATGGATTACTCGGTCGTGGTCGCCGCGACCGCGTCGGATCCGGCGCCTATGCAGTTCCTGGCGCCCTATTCCGGTTGCGCGATTGGCGAGTACTTCCGTGACAACGGCATGCATGCGCTGGTGATCTATGACGATCTCTCCAAGCAGGCGGTGTCGTATCGCCAGATGTCGCTTCTGCTGCGCCGCCCGCCGGGCCGCGAAGCCTATCCCGGCGACGTTTTCTATCTGCATTCGCGCCTTCTAGAGCGTGCCGCCAAGCTCAACGAAGAGCATGGCTCGGGCTCGCTGACGGCGCTGCCGGTGGTCGAAACCCAGGCCGGTGACGTCTCCGCCTACATTCCGACCAACGTGATCTCGATTACCGATGGTCAGATCTTCCTGGAATCTGAGCTGTTCTATCAGGGCATCCGCCCGGCGATTAACGTCGGTCTGTCGGTCAGCCGTGTCGGTTCGGCCGCCCAGGTGAAGGCGATGCGCCAGGTCGCCGGCTCGATCAAACTGGAGCTTGCGCAGTATCGCGAGATGGCGGCGTTCGCCCAGTTCGCCTCTGACCTCGATGCCTCGACCCAGCGCCTTCTGGCGCGCGGCGAACGTCTGACCGAACTCTTGAAGCAGGACCAGTATTCGCCCATGCCGGTCGAAGAGCAGGTGGCGTCGATCTTCGCTGGCGTGAACGGCTATCTCGACGGCATGCCGGTCAACGATGTGACCCGTTACGAGCAGGAGATGCTGTCGGAGATCCGCGCCAACGGTGCGGCCATCCTGGACAAGATCCGCGCTGAACAGACCATCAGCGATGAAATCAAGGATCAGCTGACGGCCTTCCTTGATGATTTCGCCAACAAGTTTGCCGCTTGAGCGCGGTGACGGAAACGGTGGGTCGGACTTAGTCTATGGCGAATCTCAAGGCATTGCGTATGCGGATCAACTCGGTCCGCTCGACACGCAAGATCACCAGCGCCATGAAGATGGTCGCCGCGGCCAAGCTGCGGCGTGCTCAGGAAGGCGCTGAAGCGGCGCGTCCTTACGCCGAGCGCATGGAACGCATGATGGGCTCGCTGGCCGCCGGATTTGCCGGCCGCGACGATGCGCCCAAGTTGCTTGCCGGTACCGGCAGCGACAACGTGCATCTGATCGTTGTCGTGACGTCAGACCGTGGACTGTGCGGTGGCTTCAACTCCAACATTAACCGCGCTGTGCGCAATCGGATCGATGAGCTGCGCAGGGACGGTAAAGAGGTCAAGCTGCTCTGTGTCGGGCGCAAGGGCAAGGATGCGCTGCGCCGCGATCACAGCGACATGATCGTTGATTCGATCGAGGGTATCGACAAGGGCGGACTGGGCTTCGACAAGGCTGCCGAGCTTTCCGAGCGCATCTTCGAGATGTATGAAGCCGGCGAATTCGACGTCTGCACGGTCATCTACAACCGCTTCAAGTCGGTGATCGCCCAGGTCGTGACCTGGCAGCAGTTGGTGCCGTTCGGCGGTGGCGATGAAGACGAGAGCGGCGAGGTCGATATCAGCGACGACATGGGCGGCGCCGTCTATGAGTTCGAGCCCGATGAGGCGGAGATCCTTGAGGTTCTGATGCCCCAGAACATGGGCGTTCAGATGTACCGCTCGCTCTTGGAAAGCCAGGCATCGGAGCACGCCGCGCGCATGACCGCCATGGACAACGCGACCCGCAACGCGGGCGAAATGATCGAACGCCTGAACCTGGAGTACAATCGTACCCGTCAGGCCGCGATCACCAGGGAAATTATCGAAATCGTGTCGGGCGCCGAAGCGCTCTAGGCGACTGACGAGGACCGGGAGAAACAGGATGAGCAATTCAGTCGGCAAGGTTACGCAGGTGATGGGCGCCGTCGTGGACGTGCGCTTCGAGGCCGAGCTGCCGCATATCTTGAACGCGATTGAGACCGAGAACCAAGGCAAGCGCCTGGTCCTGGAAGTCGCGCAGCATCTGGGCGAGAACACGGTCCGCACCATCGCCATGGACGCGACCGAGGGTCTGGTGCGCGGCCAGGAGGTGCGCGATACCGGCGCGCCGATCTCGGTGCCGGTCGGTCCGAAGACGCTTGGCCGAATCCTGAATGTTGTCGGCGATCCGATCGACGAACGCGGACCGGTCGACACGTCCGATACTCTGCCGATCCACCGCGAGGCGCCGGTCCTGACCGATCAGTCGACGGAAGCCGAGGTGCTGGTCACCGGCATCAAGGTTGTCGACCTGTTGGAGCCCTACGCCAAGGGCGGCAAAATTGGCCTGTTTGGCGGCGCCGGCGTCGGCAAGACCGTCATCATCATGGAACTGATCAACAACATCGCCAAGGGTCACGGCGGTTACTCGGTGTTCGCCGGCGTCGGCGAGCGCACGCGTGAAGGCAACGACCTCTATCACGAGATGATCGAGTCGGGCGTTATCGACCTGGAAGGCGATCAGTCCAAATGCGCGCTGGTCTATGGCCAGATGAACGAGCCTCCGGGCGCCCGCGCGCGCGTTGGCCTGAGTGGCCTGACGCTGGCCGAATACTTCCGCGACGCGGAAGGCCAGGACGTGCTGCTGTTCGTCGACAACATCTTCCGTTTTACCCAGGCGGGCTCCGAGGTGTCGGCGCTGCTCGGCCGTATCCCCAGCGCGGTCGGTTACCAGCCGACGCTGGCGACCGAGATGGGCGCGCTGCAGGAGCGCATTACCTCGACCAACAAGGGCTCGATCACGTCGGTCCAGGCCATTTACGTCCCGGCCGACGACTTGACCGACCCGGCGCCGGCGACGTCGTTCTCGCATCTGGACGCCACGACCGTGTTGTCGCGTCAGATTGCTGAGCTCGGCATTTACCCGGCGGTCGACCCGCTTGACTCCACGTCGCGTATTCTCGATCCGCGCGTCATCGGCAACGAGCACTATGACGTCGCCCGTTCGGTGCAGGAGGTTCTGCAGCGCTACAAGTCGCTCCAGGACATCATCGCCATTCTGGGCATGGACGAGCTCTCGGAGGAAGACCGCCTGGTTGTCGCGCGCGCGCGCAAGATCCAGCGCTTCCTGTCCCAGCCATTCCACGTTGCCGAGGTCTTCACCGGTTCGCCGGGCGTCTATGTCGAGCTGGAAGACACCATCAAGGGCTTCAAGGCGATTGTCGCCGGCGAGTACGATGACCTGCCGGAGCAGGCGTTCTACATGGTCGGCAAGATCGAGGACGCGGTCGAAAAGGCCAAGCGCCTCGCCGCCGAAGCGGCTTAAGGAGTTACGCTGACCATGGCCGACGACAAGGTCAACTTCGAACTGGTCAGCCCGGAGCGCCTGTTGGTCTCCGAAGCCTTCGACATGGTTATCGTGCCTGGTAACGAGGGTGATTTCGGTGTGCTGCCCGGCCATACGCCGATGATCTCAACCGTCAGGCCGGGTGTCATCGACATCCATGATGGCGGCAAAATTGCTCACCGTGTCTTTGTCGGCGGCGGTTTTGCCGAGGTGACGCCCGATCGCTGCACGGTGCTGGCCGAAGACGCCGCCATGGTCGACGACATCGACACCGGCGATGTCGATCGGCGGATCGAGGAAACCGAGCTTGACCTGCGCGACGCCGAAAGCGATGGCGAAAGGGCGCGGGCCGAGGCACGCTTGGTCGTGCTGCGCGCCATGCGGGAAGCCGCCGCGTAACCTGCTTGTACAGTCGTCCGAAGACACTTGGGCGCTCAGGTCAGCAGATCACCGAACTCGTCGAAGACTTGGCGATAGACATCGCGCTTGAACGCGATGATCTGCGCCGTCATGTCCGCGGCACGCATCCACGTCCAGCCATCAAATTCGGGGTCGTCCACCCCCTTAACGTCGATGTCGTCGTCGGAACCGGTGAACCGCATGGCGAACCACTTTTGGGTCTGGCCGCGGTAGCGGCCCTTCAACGCCTTGCCGATCAGGTGGTCGGGTAGGTCGTAGGTGAGCCAGTCCGCCGTCTCGGCGATGATGTCGCCCTTGTTGGTGCCGATTTCCTCAAGCAGTTCGCGCAAGGCGGCATCGCGTGGCGCCTCGCCCTCGTCGATGCCGCCCTGGGGCATCTGCCAGCCCATGCCGTCAATACGGCTGCCAGCAAAAACGAGACCGGCGCGGTCGATCAGGACCACGCCGGCGCAACGTCTATAGGGTAAGTCAACCGTCGACAACGGCGCTCACTGGTCGTTCTGGGCGACCACGTCCTGGAGCAGGTAGAGGCCTTCCAGGAGGTCGAGGGCACGGTTCAGCTGGTAGTCCTCACGTGCCTGTTCGGAGCGGCCGGAATCGTCGAGCGCCTCTTCTTCTTCGGAGATCTCCTCTTCGATGTTCTCGTCCAGAACCTCTTCGCCGACCGCGTCATCGACATCCTCGTCGGTGCCCTCGGCATCCAGGGAGTTGCGAAGATCCGCCTCATGCCGCTCAAGGCTGTCTTCAAGTGGATCGATGACGGCCGCCTCGACAAAAATGTCCGGCACGATGCCCTTGGCCTGGATCGAAACACCGGACGGCGTGTAGTAGCGGGCGGTTGTCAGGCGCATGGCGCCGTGACCGGGCAGGGGAATGATGGTCTGGACCGAGCCCTTACCGAACGAATCCGTGCCCATGATGATGGCGCGGCGGTGGTCCTGCAGGGCGCCGGCCACAATTTCCGATGCCGAGGCGGAACCGCCGTTGATCAGGACGACGATCGGCAAGCCCTCGGCCAGATCGCCGGCGCGGGCGTTGAACCGTTGCGAGCTGTCCGGCCGACGGCCACGGGTCGAGACGATCTCGCCTTGATCCAGGAAGGCATCGGAGACGGCTATCGCCTGATCCAGCAGGCCACCGGGATTGTTTCGGAGATCCAGGACAATGCCCTGCAGCTCGTCACCCAGCTCGGCCTTGATCTCTTCGAGAGCCTCTTGAACGCCTTCATCGGCCTGTTCGTTGAAGGAGGTAATGCGGATATAGCCGACCTTGTCCTCAACGCGCGAACGCACCGACTGGATGACGATGATATCGCGGGTAATGGTGATCTCGAGCGGCTCCTCGACACCCTCGCGCAGCACCGTCAACACGATGTCGGTGTTGACGGGACCACGCATACGGTCGACCGCGTCGCCCAGGGTCATGCCCAGGATCGGCTCGCCATCCAGGTGGGTGATCAAGTCGCCCGCCTCGATGCCGGCGCGGAAGGCCGGCGTATCATCGATCGGAGACACGACCCGGACCAGGCCGTCCTCCAGGGTGACCTCGATACCCAGTCCGCCGAACTCGCCGCGGGTCTGGACCTGCATCTCACCGAAGCTCTCGGGGTTGAGATAGCTGGAATGCGGATCAAGGGAACTCAACATGCCGCGAATGGCGGCCTCGATCAGCTCTTCGTCGGTGACCTCTTCGACGTATTCGGCGCGCACGCGTTCAAACACGTCGCCGAACAGGTTAAGCTGTCGATACGTGTCGGAGCTGGCCGCATCGACGTGGGTCGTGTGGGGCGCCAGTAAGGCAAGAACCAAGCCCGCCACCAGAACAATCTTTTTCATCATCCATTCACCTTGTTGTCGCCAGCCGCAAGCCACGGCAGCGGATTAATAGGTTCACCATTGCGTCGAAATTCGACATACAGGCGTTGAGGGTTATCGACCCCCTCCGCCATGACCCCAACGGGTTCACCGGCCAATAGCCACTGGCCCAGTACGGCATCTACACGCGAAAAGCCAGCCAACACCGTATGGTATCCCTCGCCATGCGCGATGATCAACATTAGCCCGTAGTGCCCAAAAACGCCGGAATACACGATTCGGCCGTCATAGGGCGTCACCACCTGCGCACCGCTGGCGGTCGCGATGACAATGCCCTCGCTGCGCGCGCCATCCTCGATGGCGGCGTTGAAATCGGTCACGATATCGCCCCGCACAGGAAGCGGCAGATTGCCCTGGGCTGAGGTAAACGTCATGGTCGCGATCGCGCCGGCCGCGGCGACGCTTTCGGGGCTGGCGCCTTCGGCCCGCTCGGCGGCCGCCTGTTCGGCCAGTTGGCGCAGCAGATCGCGCAGGTTGCCGGCCTCGACCGTCAGCGCTTCGTTACGCGCGGTGAGCGCGGCCTGTTCGGTCTGCAGGCCCGACAGAATCTCCTCCTTGCGCGCGACCAGGCCGGCGACGACGTCGTGCTGTTCGCGTGCGCTGGCACGGACCGCCTCCAACTCATCGGTCTGCTCGGCGATGCGCAGTTTCAGCGCGTTCAGGGTCGCGATGTCACGTGCAATCAGTGCGGCCTGTTCGTCCAGATAAGGTGTGATCGATGCCAGCAGCATCGCGGTGCGATGGGTATCGGTCGGGGAGCGCGGCAAGGCGATCAGCATATCGGCGGGTTGGCGCGCGATCCGCTGCAAGGCCGATAACACCAGCGCCAACTGATCGCGCCGCGCATCGAAAGCGGCGCGCTGGTCGTCGAGTTCCGCGTTCAGGCTGATCAGTGTGGCGCTCAGCTCTTCCGCTGACGTCTCATGCTCGCGGATCCGTGCGGCCGTCGCCAGCATGGCTTGGCGCAGGTCGTCCAGCTCGTCCGCGATCGCCGCGGCTTCCTCGCCCAGCGCCTCGCGCGCCTGCCGGGTTTCGTCGAGCTCCCGTTCGACGGACTCCAGCCGCAAACCGGCGTCGCCCTCGGTATCGTCCGCCAGGATGACCGGCAGAACAAAGACGGTGGCGAGGGCACCCGCTGCAGCAGCTATAGCGATCCGGCTAGTCTCCCGCACGTCTCTGTCTCGCGGCAATCAGCGTGTGGCCCGTCATTTCGCTCGGCTGCTCCAGGTGCAGCAGATCAAGCAGGGTTGGCGCGATGTCGCACAGCCGGCCGCGCTCGAGCTCGATGCCGGGCTTGGCACCGACCAGAAGCAGCGGAACCGGGTTCGTAGTGTGGGCGGTATGAGCCTTGCCCGTTTGCGGATCGCGCATGGCTTCGATGTTGCCGTGATCAGCGGTGATCAAGAGAAGACCGCCCGCGTCGCTTACAGCATCCGCCAGGCGGCCCAGGCAAGTATCCACCACTTCGACCGCCTTGATCGCCGCGGCCAGGACACCGGTATGGCCAACCATGTCCGGGTTGGCGAAGTTGCAGATGACGACGTCAAAACTGCGCGTGCGGATCGCCGCCACAAGCTTGTCCGTCACTTCCGTCGCCGACATTTCCGGCTTCAGGTCATAGGTCGCGACCTTGGGCGAGGGGACGAGGATCCGGTCTTCGCCCTCAAACACATGCTCATCGCCGCCATTGAAGAAGTAGGTGACGTGCGCGTACTTCTCGGTCTCCGCGATCCGCAACTGGCGAAGGCCGGCGTCGGCGATCACGCTGCCGAAGCTGTTCGTTACTTGCTGCGGCGCGAACAACGACGGCAACAGTGGATCAAGCGCGTTGGAGTAAGACACCATACCGGCTGCGGCAGAAAACGCGATGCGGCGCGACCGCTTGAAATCATCGAAATCGGGATCGAGCAGCGCGTCCAAGACCTGGCGGGCGCGATCGGCCCGGAAGTTAGCCATGATCAGGCCGTCGCCGTCGCACATGCCGTCATAGCCAGCGACTACTGCGGGTTCGACGAACTCGTCGGTTTGACCTTTGTCATAGGCTTGGCGCAGGGCATCCAATGCGGTTGAGGCGGCGTGACCGCGGCCTGTGACCATGGCGTCATAGGCCAGTTCGACGCGTTCCCAGCGGTTGTCGCGATCCATGGCGAAATAGCGCCCGATCACAGTCACAATCTCTGCCTTTGGCGCCGCAGCCGAAAAGGCCTGGATGAACTCTTCGGCGCTTGACGGTGGGACATCGCGTCCGTCGAGGATGGCATGAACCATGACCTCGATTCCATGTTCGGCCAGGATGTTGGCCAGCGCGGCCACGTGGTCCTGGTGGCTGTGAACGCCGCCCGGCGACATCAGGCCCATCAGCTGGCACCGGCCGGTGCCGCGCTTCACACCGTCAATCAGGCTTGCCAGGGTCGGGTTTGCGGCAAGCGAACCGTCCGCCACCGCGCGATCAATGCGCGGCAGATCCTGCATCATGATCCGCCCGGCCCCGATCGTCAGGTGACCGACCTCGGAATTGCCCATCTGGCCGCGTGGCAGGCCGACCGCCTCGCCGGACGTGTCGAGCTGGGTATGGGTCGCCGATGCCATGAGGCGCTGCCAGACAGGGGTCCGGGCGGCGCGAATCGCGTTATCGGGCGTATCGGGGCCACAGCCCCAACCGTCCAGAATGCAAAGAACGATGGGGCTCGAGCGGGTCGGTTCGTTCATGGGCACCTTATATCAGTGGCTTGGCTGGCCTTACAGTGCGCACAATCCTTGCTTCGCGCACAACCGTGTCATCTCTGCGGCAGACTATTCCCGGTGGTAGGGGTGGCCAATTTGGATCGTGTGGGCGCGGTAGAGTTGCTCAACCACAAGCAGGCGCGCCAGCATGTGGGGCCAGGTCAGGCGGCCGAGCGAAAGCACCATGTCCGCCCGGTCGAGGACCAGCGCGCCCAGGCCGTCCGCGCCGCCTATCAGTATGGTCCAGTCCCGTTGGCCATCGTCCTGGCGTTTCGCCAGCCAATCGGCCAGGGCTTCGCTTGTCAGATCTTTGCCGCGCTCATCAAGCGCGATAATGCCCGCGCCATCGGTGACGGTCGCGAGCAGGGCGGTCGCCTCGTCATCCTTGCGCCGGCCCGGCTGTCGCCCTTCGGCGATCTCGCGGATCGTCAGATCCCAGGGCAGGCGTTTCGTGTAGTCGCTGATCAGGTCACGGATCGGTCCGTTGCGCAAGCGGCCGACCGCCGCAATCGTGATCCGCATGGCACGATCAGGCGTGCGCTTCCAGTGGCTCGGCCGGCGGCAGGGCGACCGACCACATCTTCTCCAGGCCGTAATGCTCGCGCGTTTCCGGCCGGAAGATGTGCAGGATGACATCGCCGAGATCGACCAGGACCCAATCGCCCTGCGTTCGGCCTTCAACGCCGATGGCCTTGCGGCCGGTTCCCTTCAGCGCTTTCAGCACGCGATCGGTCAGCGCGAGAACCTGGCGCTGCGAGCCGCCGCTGGCGATGATCATTCTGTCTGCGATGCTGGTTTTGCCGGCAAGATCAATCTCGACGATATCGTCGGCCTTGCCGTCTTCAAGGGCGCTGATGATAAGCGCCGCTATCGTCGGGGTCTCGGCCCCGCGGGGACGTTTGCTTGCTATCGGGATGCTCCCTTCATTGTTGTCGCCATGCACTGTCACATCGTTCAAGCGCCGGCATGCCGGTACTTGGCCTGACCCGTCCTGATCGCGGTTGCCGATGCCGGGTGGCGTGGGCCCATCAAATAGGTCCAGGCCGGCGCCTCCTGGTCGGCCAGATCGCGCGCCCTCAGCGGTGCGATCCTGTTGCGGCGGAACCGAATAGCCGCCGGACTGGCCAGACAGCTCAGAGAATAAGGAGCCCGGTCAAAAACCGCAACGGGGACTGTTGTGAAGATTCGGTGCCATTCGTGCCAATGATGGATGGTCGCCAGGTTGTCGGCGCCCATCAGCCAGACAAATCGCGCGGTCGGGCTGCGCCGGCGAAGGCACCGCAAGGTATCGGCGGTGTAGCGGGTGCCAAGCCGGCTTTCGATATCGGTCACCCTGACCCTCGGCAGATCGACAAAGGCCTCGGCATTCGCCAGGCGCTCGTCAAGCGGCGCCATGCCGGTTGTCGACTTTGATGGGTTCTGCGGAGCGACCAACCACCAGACCTCGTCCAAGCGCAGGGAATGTAACGCCATACGCGTGACAAACACGTGACCTTCATGGGCCGGATTGAACGAGCCGCCCAGCAGGCCGATGCTGCGGCCCGCCGCCGATGTCAAAAGGGCGAGATCCGGCGTCAGGGCCGCGTCTGTCCGCTGCCGCGCACGACATACTTGAATGTCGTGAGCTGATCGACGCCGACAGGCCCGCGGGCGTGCAGACGGTTTGTCGAGATACCGATCTCCGCGCCCATGCCGAACTCACCGCCGTCGGCAAACTGGGTCGAGGCGTTCCACATGGCGATCGCGCTGTCGACCGAGGCCAGGAAGTGTTCGGCCGCCGCCGCGTTCTCGGTGACGATGGCATCGGTGTGGTCGGAACCATGCCGGGCAATGTGCTCCAGGGCGCCCTCGACGCCATCGACCTCGCGCACCGACAGGATGGTATCCAGGTACTCGGTATCCCAATCCTCGTCGTTGGCGGGTTGGATGCGGGTGTCCAGACGCATCGCTGCAGCGTCGCCGCGCAACTCGCAGCCAGAATCCAGGAGTGGCGCTACGACTGTTCTGCGCGTGTCGTCATCCAAACGCCGATCGAACAGCAGGGTCTCCATGGCGCCACAGATACCGGTGCGCCGGAGCTTGGCATTGAGTGCGATGTCGCGCGCCATGTCAGGATCGGCAGTGGCGTCAACATAGGTGTGGCACAGTCCCATCAGGTGGGCGATGACCGGGACCCGGCTCTCGTTCTGGACCCGCTCGACAAGGGTCTGGCCGCCGCGCGGCACGATGATGTCGATCCAGCGCGTCATCGTCAGCATTTCGCCGACCGCCGCCCGGTCTGTCGTTGGCACCAGCTGGACCGCCGTCTCCGGCAGGCCCGCTTCGCGCAATCCCTGGTGCAGGCAGGCGGTGATGACGTGGGACGAGTGAAAACTCTCCGATCCCCCGCGCAGAATGGCCGCGTTGCCGGCCTTCAGGCACAACCCGCCGGCATCGGCCGTCACGTTCGGCCTGGACTCGTAAATGATCCCGATAACGCCCAGCGGCACCGCGACCCGAGCGATGTCCAAGCCGTTGGGTTGTTGCCAGCGGGCGAGTTCGCGACCGACCGGATCCTCCAGGTCGGCAATCGCCTCAAGCCCCGCCGCCATCGCCGCGATGCGGTCAGGATTGAGCGTCAGCCGGTCCATCAAGGCGTTCGAGAGATCACGCTCGCGACCGACCGCGAGATCGGCCTTGTTCGCCTCGATCAGCGCGGTCTCGCGGTCGCGCAATGCCGCTGCCGCCGCACGAAGCGCCGCGTTCTTGGTCTCGGTGGTCGCCTGGGCCAGGGCGCGCGAAGCATCGCGCGCGGCGCGGCCCATGTCGTCCATTACCGTGGCGATATCGTCTTCGGCCAGGTTTTCCGCTGTTGATAGAGCGGTCATGACAACACCAAATCGTCTCTGTGGATCAGTTCTTCGCGGCCACGGTAGCCCAGCAAATCGCCGATTTCACCGCTTTTGTGACCGGCGATGCGGCGGGCGTCCTGGCATGAGTAAGCGACCAGGCCCCGGGCGATTTCGCGACCCCGGGCGTCTTTGACCAGCACCGCGTCACCTTTTTGAAAGCGGCCCTCGACGGTCGTGACGCCGGCGGGCAACAGGCTCTTGCCGGCGGCCAGCGCCTTGCGCGCGCCATCGTCGACGATCAGCGATCCCGCCGGCTTCAGCGAGCCCGCGATCCAGCTCTTGCGGGCTGCGCGCGGGGTCGAAGCGGCGACGAACCAGGACGACGGCCCGCCGTCCTGAATATGCCGAAGCGGATGATCATGATGGCCATTCGCGATCACCATGTGGCAGCCGGCGGCGACCGCGATCCTGGCCGCGGTCAGCTTTGTCTCCATGCCGCCAGAGGAGTCGCCCGGCGGCGCCTTGCCGGCCATGGCGGCGACCTCGTCGGTGATCTGGGTAACCTCGGGGATCAGCGTGGCGTCCTTCCGCTTGCGCGGATCGGAGTCATAGAACCCGTCGATATCGGACAGAAGCACCAGGACGTCGGCGCTGGTCATGGCCGCGACCCGGGCCGCCAGCCGGTCGTTGTCGCCAAACCGTATCTCGGTCGTCGCGACCGTATCGTTTTCGTTGACGACGGGCACGGCGCCGACGCGCAGCAGGCGATTGATGGTGCCCAGCGCGTTCAAGTACCGGCGACGCGCTTCGGTATCTTCCAGGGTCAGCAGGACTTGGGCGACGCGGATGTCATGATGACCGAGCGCCTCTTCATAGGCATGGGCCAGATGGATCTGGCCGCACGCGGCGGCGGCCTGGCTTTCGTCGAGCCGAAGCGAGCGTCCCGTCAGGCCCAGCCGGCGCCGGCCCAAGGCGATCGCGCCGGACGTCACAATGACGACCTCCTGGCGGTTGGCCCGCATGGCGGCGATGTCGGCGGCCAGCGTCTCCAGCCACGACCGGCGCACGCGCCCGTCCGTATCGCCGACCAGCAGGGCCGAGCCGATTTTGACGACCACGCGCCGTGCTTTTTTCAGACGGTCAACCATCGCTCAGGCCTCGACCAGGGGCCGGCGCGCGGCCTCGATATGACCCATCAGCGCGCGCAGAACCGCATCGACGCCTTCGCCTGTGACGCCCGACATCATGGCGATATCGGGACCGGCGACCGTGCTGAGCTCCTCGCGCTGCATATCACGCAACTCGTCGTCCAGGGCGTCGATCTTGTTCAGCGCGACAACGGTCGGCTTGTCGGCAAGGCCGTGGCCATAGGCCTCGATCTCGCCGCGGATGATCTTGTAGTCGCCGGCGATATCGTCGGCGGTGCCGTCGACCAGATGCAGGACGACAGCGCAGCGCTCGACATGGCCGAGGAACCGGTCGCCCAGGCCGGCGCCCTGATGCGCGCCAGCGATCAGGCCGGGCAGGTCGGCCAGCACGAACTCCTTGTCGTCGACGCCGACGACGCCCAGCTGGGGATGCAGTGTCGTGAAAGGATAGTCGGCGACGCGCGGCTTGGCGCGGGTGACGCGGGCCAGAAAGGTCGACTTGCCGGCATTGGGCAGACCGACCAGGCCGGCATCGGCGATCAGTTTCAGACGCAGCCACAGCCACAGCTCCTCGCCCGGCCAGCCGGGGTCGGAGCGGCGCGGCGCCCGGTTGGTCGACGACTTGAACCGCGTGTTGCCGCGCCCGCCATCGCCGCCCTTCAAGAGCACGACCCGGTCGCCCGGTTCGGTCAGATCGGCCAGGGCGGTCTCGCGATCCTCGGCCAGAACCTGAGTCCCCGGCGGTACCTGCAAGACAACCGGCGCGGCGCTCGCCCCGGTGCGGTTGCCGCCTTCGCCGGGCCTTCCGTTCTTCGCCTTGAAGTGCTGGCGGTAGCGGAAGTCAATGAGCGTATTGAGGTTGGGCACGCATTCCACGACAACGTCCCCGCCGCGTCCGCCGTCCCCGCCGTCCGGTCCGCCGAACTCGACATACTTCTCACGGCGAAAACTGACAGCGCCGGCGCCGCCGTTGCCGCTTTTGACGAAGACCTTGGCCTCATCCAGGAACTTCATGATCTCAGCCCAACAAAAAGGGGGAATGGCGCGCCATTCCCCCTCGTGTTCGATCCGGTTCGGGGCAGACGCCTATTCGGCAGCCTCCGCCGGCGGGACCACGTCGATGAACATGCGCCGGGCGTTCAAGCGCCGGAAACGCACGTGACCATCGGTGGTCGCGAAAATCGTATGATCCTTGCCCATGCCGACATTCTCGCCGGGATGGAACTTGGTGCCGCGCTGGCGCACGATGATGTTGCCGGCGATGACCTGTTCGCCGCCGAACTTCTTCACGCCCAGCCGTTGGCCCGGTGAGTCGCGCCCGTTGCGCGAGCTGCCGCCTGCTTTTTTATGCGCCATGGATCAATCCTCCTGGCTATCGGAGCTATCGGTTTGAGGCGCCGCGGCCTTCTTGGCGGCTGCCTTCTTCGCCGGCGCCTTCTTGGCTGCTGCCTTTTTGGGCGCTGCCTTCTTCGCCGGTGCCTTCTCCTCGGCCGCGCCATCGTCGGCTGCCTTGGCCGGCGCGGCTTTCTTGGCCGCTGCCTTGGGCTTGGCGCCCTTGGCCAGGATCTCGGTGATCTTCAGCACCGTGTGTTCCTGACGGTGGCCCGCGTGGCGGCGATAGTGCTTGCGCCGTTTCTTCTTGAAAATCAGAACCTTGCGAGCCCTGGTCTGGTCCACCACCTCGGCCGTGACCTGGGCGCCGTCAAGCACGGGCGCGCCGATTTCGACGTCCTCGCCGCTGCCCATCATCAGAACACGGTCAAAGGTCACCGATTCGCCGGGGTCGCCGTCCAGGCGCTCCACGGTCACGATGTCGTTCTGGGCGACGCGGTACTGTTTGCCGCCGGTTTCAATCACTGCGAACATGCGAAAAGGCCTTCTTTATCTGATCCGCGCACGGCCCAAATCGGCCTGATCTGGCGGGCGGAGCCGCGAACTATAGGTATCCGCGCCCCGATGTCAACCGGATGCGACATGGCTGGAAAGCACCCGGCAAAAGTGGCTGAGATCCAGCCCTGAAGCGGCTTTGCCGCGACTCAGCCAAGGCGCCGTCGACGCCTCGAAAGCTCGCCGGCGCCGTTCGGGCAGGTACGGCCCACAGCGTGGTTGCAGGAAGCGCAGAGCTCACACTCATTACGACAGATCTAGGCCTCGCCGTTAGACGCCGACGCGGCCCCGCGGTGCGCGCGCCTTACGCATCTCAAGCGCTATGGCGGACGATTACCGGTAGAGTTCGTCCCATAGAAAGATCGTCGTGAGCTCATAGAGCAAGACGGCGAACAGCGTCATGGTCAGGACTTCGCCGGGATAGCAGCCCAGAATGTTGGTGCGCCCACCGGTATCGGTGCCGAACATGATGGTCGGATGGCTGACCTCGCCACGGTTGGCCAAGACATAGATCAAGACCAGAATACCGCCCAGGAAGCCATAGAACGCGAGGCTTTCCAGCCCAAACGCATGCAGAACGGCCGGTGGAACGATCGAGAACATGAAGGCCAGGAACGCCATCCAGTTGGGGTTCATCTCGGTCGGCTTGGCCAGTCCGCGGCACAGCACCGAGAACAGCAAAGCAAGCAGAAAGCCGACGGCCAGCAATGCCGCTACGGATACGCCGCCAATTCCGCCTTCTTCTTCCATCGTGTCTCTCCGGCTCTATTTCTTTGTTACCGCGCCCCAGGACCGGCGCGCGATTATAGGTGGGGCCGCCAAGCGCTGGCAAGACACGCGGTCGGGGTGGGCGATGGGGCCCACCACGCGCGGTTTGCGGCGCCGGTATGCGGGTCTTGCCGCTGGGGCGGGGCAAGGGGTATGGTCCCGCGCCCTCGCGAGAGGCCACAAAACCCATCAAGCGGAGGGGTGCCGGAGTGGTCGAACGGGGCGGTCTCGAAAACCGTTGTGCGCTCTGCGTACCGAGGGTTCGAATCCCTCCCCCTCCGCCAGTTTTCCGTGAGAGAACGGCCGGGCGCGATGCCCGGTCAGCTGTGTCCTTCGCCACCCTTGCTTGTCGACACGAAGACCGGGCCGTTGATGCCGTTCGTTATCGGCGTTCCGCTCGCGAGGTCGATCCAGCGGCTGGTCGCGGGTGAAGGAAGCGCCGCAAGCTCGGCTGCATTCAGACTGACCTTGGGCAGTACGATCGCCACATCGCCGACATTGCCGCTCAGTTCGACAACTGTTGCCTGACCATCGTCTCTCACCGCGACGATGACGCATCCGTCGGCGAGGGCGGCGTGGAGGTGGCGCACGATGTGCGCGCCGGCGATTGGATTGTAGAGACGGTCGACCAGGCCGCCGCTGAAGTAATAGCCGCGGTCGATACCGGTGAAGTTGTCGAGAAACACGGTGATGTCATCGAATGCCATGGCGGCCGTTACAGCTTCGGCGATACGGCTGGCGTCGTGCCGCTCGGTCTCGTCCTGGCTCAGGGGTCTGCGATGGGCGAACTGGACGTGCACGGCGGCCGCGACACCGAGGCCCGCGACGCTATCGCGCGCATTCGCGATCGCCGGGGCCGGCGCTTCCTGCCAGCTAATGCCGAACACGATGCCATCAATGGCATCGCGGGCGCCCGGCAGGGCGAGCAGAGCTTCGACAGCGCCGCGTTCGTCGGCCGTCAGGCCGTGGCTGCTGCTGAACGCCTCGACGTCGACACGGTAGGCGTTGAAGAAGGCCGGCGTCTCGCCTTTCAGCGTTGCGATGTCGGTCAGCAAATCGCTCACGCTGGTGATCGGCGCGATCACTTCCCATGCCGCCAGACAATCGCCACGTTGACGCAGAGCATCGCTCGCCGCGCCCTTGGGCAAACCATAGGAATAGGCCGTAAAGCGATGGCCGAGGGCGGCAAGCTCGGCCATGCGCGCGCCGGTCTCAGGATCCGCCAGGTCATCCAGCGGCACACGCAGGTCGCGCACGCCCATCTCCCAAAGCGCCATCAGCGGATAGTCATTGCGCACCCGCTTTCGGCTGAAGGCATCGATCCCCCAGGGCGTCGGAATGTCGGCGGTGTCACACCACGGCTGGCGCAGATAGAGACCAACGCCGCGTGTTCTCGGCTTCAGGCCGTGGACAGGCGGCGCCTTTGCGGACGATCGGGGCGGGGCCTCGCCGGCTTCCAGCGTCTGTCCGTGGGTGCGAACGATATGATTGAGGTGGCCGGTCTCATAAACCTCGACGATGCCGTAGCCCAGCTTGGCGCCGTCATGACGTCCCTGTTTCATGCCAGGCGCGACACGGAACAGTTCGTGATAGTCGTGCCGCAGGAAGCAGATCGACGGCAGGACGTAACAGTTGGTCGCGCCGTGACGGTTGAAGAAGAAGTTGTGAACGTGGCCGGCATAGAATGCCTCGACGCCGTGGCGCGCGAGTAGGCCCAGCAACCATGCCCGTCCCGGTTCGTCGGTGGCGTCGTAGTGCCCGGATTCACTCGCGTCGGTCAGATAGGTCGGATAGTGCGAGAACATGAAGACGCGCCGGCCATGGTTGTCTTTCAGGAGGGCTTCGAGCCATTCCCGCTGGTGCGCCTCGCACGGGAGCCCTGAGTTGACGATCATGCCGTTGATCACCACGAATAGGCAGTCGTTGTGATCGAACGCGTAGAAGTGATCCTGAAACTGCCGTTCGTATTCGGCGATCATCTCGTCGTTGACGGTCCGTTGTGTCTGCTGCGGCGCGAGAGGTTCGTCCGGAAAGGCCTTTTCGCCGATGTCGTGATTGCCGGCCACCAAGTGAAGCGGGCATTGGAGGTCGGCATAGACTTGATGGAAACGCGTCGCTGAATCGTCATAGGCCGGCGTGCCGGGCTCCGGATGGGTGATATCGCCGAGGTGGATGACAAAGTCCGGCGCAAGCTGGTTGATCTGGTGAACCACATAGCGCGACCGGTCGGCGCCCAGCTTGACCGTATCGACGTCATAGCCGCCGATCGCATCGGCCTCGACCTCCGTGACATGCGTATCGGCGACGACGGCGAAGGTGAAGAGCCGTTCGCCCGCAATGAAGGGATTGGCGGGCATAACGCTGCGCTATCGAAGGTTCAGGCGGCGATCATGTAGAATTTGCGCAGTGTCTTGGTGATTTCCCAGGTGCACGGCGTGCCCTTGGGAATGAAGAAGGTGTCGCCGGATACGTAGGTCTCAGCGTTGCCGTCGGCGTCGGTAACTGTCACCGAGCCGTCCAGCACGGTCATCATTTCGTTGACCGGGTAGGCGTCGATCTCTTCCTTGCAAGGCGCGCATTCCCAGACCCCGGTAAGAATACTCTCGTCGTCGGACGTATAGGCGTGGGAGATCATCTCGGTTTGATCACCGGTCGTGAACGCTTCGGCGCTGACCAGATGTGAGGGTGCCATGCCGCCGGTGTGGCCTTCAGAAATCAGTCGTGCGGGTTTGGTGCTCATGGCGGTTTCCTCGGCTCATGGTGACGTCGATCCCGTTGTTATGATGGACCGTCACAGCCCGGACCTCAATAAGACACCCCGTTCGCCCCTAGGTTGTTAGGCCTCACCGTAACCCATGACGGCTTTGGTCTCGGTGAACTCTGCAAGGCCGTGCTCGCCCCACTCGCGGCCGTTGCCCGATTGCCTGTAGCCGCCGAAGGGCGCGGCCGGATCCGCGGGCGCGCCGTTCAGGTGCACCATACCGACACGCAGTTTGCGCGCGACCGATCGGGCGCGTTCAAGGTCCGGCGCTTCGACATAGGCGGCCAGGCCGAACGGCGTATCGTTGGCGATCGCGATGGCCTCGTCGTCGTCCGTGTAAGGCATGATGCTCAGCACGGGACCGAAGATTTCCTCGCGCTCGATGGTCATGCCGGACTTCACGTTCGAGAACACGGTGGGCTTCACGAAGTAGCCGCGCGCAAGCCCGTCCGGTCGCCCGGGGCCGCCGTGCACGAGCGTCGCGCCTTCTTCAATGCCACGCTCGATGTGCCGTTGAATGCTCTGCCATTGCTTGGCCGAGACGACCGGACCCAGAACGGTTTCCGGTTCGTCCGGATGACCGACACGAGTCTTTTCGGCCGTGCGCGCCGCGATGACCTCGACCTCCGCCAGTCGCGAGGCCGGCACCAGCATGCGCGTCGGCGAATTGCAGGACTGACCGGCGTTGCGGAAACAGAGCTGCACACCGCGCGTGACCGCATCCTCGAAGTCGATGCCATCCAGCAGGATGTTCGCCGACTTGCCGCCAAGCTCCTGACCGACTCGCTTGACGGTCGGCGCGGCGGCCTGTGCGACGGCGATGCCGGCGTTGGTGGAGCCGGTGAACGAGATCATGTCGACGTCGGAATGCGCGGCGAGCGCCGCGCCGACGACGGGTCCTTCACCCTGGATAAGATTGAACACGCCGGGCGGCACACCGGCTTCGTCCAGGATCTCGGCCAGGATGATCGCCGGGTCCGGCGCCAATTCCGAGGCCTTCAAGACCATCGTGCAACCGGCGGCGAGCGCCGGGCCCACCTTGCAGGTGATCTGGTTCATCGGCCAGTTCCACGGCACGATCATGCCGCAGACGCCGATCGGCTCGTGCATCACCCGCGTCGCGCCGAGCTTGTGTTCGAAGGCGTGGGACTCCAGCAGCGCGGCGACCTGCTTGAAGTGGCTCAGGCCGGCGCCCGCCTGAAACCGCGTCGCGAATGCTCGGGGCGCGCCCATCTGTCGCGAGATGCTCTCGCCGATGTCATCAAACCGGCTCTTATAGAGATCGACGATGCGCCGCAGCAACGCGATGCGATCGGCTAGCGGCGTATCGGCATAGGCGGCGAAGGCGTCTCGGGCGGCCTTGACCGCGCGGTCGACATCGGCTTGCTCGCCCAAGGCGAGTTCGCCACAGACCTCCTCGGTCGCGGGATTGATTAGGGGCTGGGTCCGGCTGCCGGCCGGCGTCACCCATTCACCGCCGATGTAGAATCCGGTTCTTGATGTCATCTGGAACTCGTTGGTCTAAGGCCTGAACGATCGCGGCGCCGGCCAAGCCCTTGCATGGCCCGCCGCGGCGCCCGCTTAGCACATGTCCAGGCGCGTCGCATCGGTCTAGATGCGCGCTATCCCGCGATCAGACAGTGTGATGACGCGGGTTCGCCGTGGTGGCCAGAGACAAGGCCGTGCGGCGTTCCCTGCGCCGCACGGTCTGACATTGTGTCTCCTACCAGAAAAGATGCGGTGTCGTCGTGATTTCGTCGACACCGTCGGCGGTGATGATGAAGTTGGTCTCGAACGTCGCGGTGCCCGCTTCCTTCGACTCGTAGAACGCCTCGACGGAGTGCACCATGTTCTCTTCGAACAGCTCGTCGTCGCTGCAAATGCGCGATTCGATGTAGGGCGCTTCCCACATGCAGCCGACGCTGTGGCCGTAATAGGGCCATGACGTCTTAAGGACCTCCGACTGATAGCCGGACTCCTCCGACAACTTGTCGCCCAGAAGCGCGACATCCTTGACCTTCACGCCCGGTTTGATGGCCGCCATGAGCTGTTCCATCACATCGACAAGCGTTTCAATCAGGTGTTTTTGCGCCGGCGTCGGCTTGCCGCCGCACACCGCCGTGCGGCCGGGGTCGAGCCAGTAGCCCTTGTAGATGGGGCCATAGATAAAGCCGTGGACAATGTCCCCCTGGGCGGGTGTCCTGGTGCTGAAGCCCTGGATCGGATCGCTTTCCAGATACTGACTGACATCGCCGTGGGATATGGCGATCCGGTGCCAGTTGCAGGCATGCTCCAGAAGGATCTTGCCGCCGGCGCCGGCAGCTTCGCCCTCCGACTTACCTTGGATCAGCGCTTCCATCAGGGCGACATGCGCCTTGGTGACAATCTCGCCTGCCTCTCGGTAAAGCGCAATTTCAAGCGGACTCTTGATCAAACGCACGTTGCGGATCAGATCGTCTTCGTGGACCCACTCGATCTGCGGCGTTTTGGCCTCCAGCTGCAGCCAGTACTTCATCGGGAAAAAGTCGGTCCCGACGATCGCGACGCGTCCCTCGATGTTGCGTTCGCGCAAGCGGTCCGCCAGGCCGCCGACGGGGTCGTAGAGACCGCTGAACCGGTCGGTGGCGATCTGGTCGTAGCGCGCCTCGGTCTCGTCGGTGACCAATTCGGGCACCTCGCCGGGCTGCAGGATGACGGCGCTGAACGAGCGCGCGTTCCACAGATTGGTGTCGGGCTCCTGGCCGGAATGGGTGGAGAAGAAGTTGGTCAGATAGAGCATGTCACCGGCGCGCTCGTAGACGCCGGATGTCTTGCCGAAGACCACGGCGCAGTCATAGCCGAGCCTGGCCATTTCGACGTGCGCCCTTTCCCAGCGCGCTTCGTACTCCTCGAGGGGAAACGGCCGGATATCCGACTGCGCCTTAAGTTTGCTTGACCGCGGAAACGATGAAGTGTTCATGGCATGCCCCTTCCATGATTGGTGAACCGCGACATCAAGGCCACGGTGTCTGCTTTCGGTCAGCCGCTCCGGGAGATGTTTGAGCAAAACGGCCGCAGACCTGCCGATTGGCAAGGTTCAGCGCGCCGCCAAAATCCCAAGACGGCCAATCTGCCGCCAGCCTAGGAGGCGTCCGCGGACACGGCAATGGTGTCCCCAGTCACCTTTCCCATGTCAGCCGGCCATCAGGGCATCGCGGGGCGGGGCGTCATGAGCCAGAAGGCCATGAAGGATGAGCGAAAAAAGCTCGCGCTCGGTGGTGATGTCGAGTTTTTGGTAGAGCCGATAGCGGTGGTTCTTCACGCTGCCATGGCTGATCCCGAGCTTCTTGGCGATCAACTCGTTGGGAAAACCCAGCATCACAAAGGCGGTGATCTCCGCCTCTCTGGGGGTCAGCCCGTGGCGATCCCGAAACTGGGCGACCACGCTGTTCCAGTCCGCGTCCAGCGCATCGGACGCGCGGCTCTCGACCGCGCAGATCCAACCGCCCAGTGCGACGCCGAAGGCCTCGTCCAACTGCTGCCAATGCAGGCTTCGATCGCGATCCAGCGGGATCATGCCCGACGGTCCCCGCAACATGGCGGCGATTTGGATGAGTTCAGGATGACTTGCCTCCATCGCCCGCCAGTCGTCGCTTTGGTAAAGCAGCCGTTTGTTGCGGTCCAACAGCATCATGACGCCGGGCAGTTCCCACAGCGGCTGATTGCCGCCGCCGACGGTCAGGCGCAGGACCTGATCCAGATGGGCCGCGTGAAGCGCGTCAAGCAGTGGGTAAAGACGACGGATGGCGTCGATCTCGTGATCCTGGAACCGGCGGGTCGACTGATCGCAACATACGCCGATGAAGACCTGTCCGGGTGCCGGCAACAGGATCGCCAGCTCGTCATAGATCAGCGCGGTCCGGCGAATGGTGTCGTAATAGGGGTTGTCCCCATCGTCGCGGCGTAGCGCGCTCAAAGCGACGACGGCGCCGGATTCCTGGGTCCGGCTATACTGATAAAGCGGATCGACGCGGTAGAGATCGGCCCTGTAAAACTCGATCGCCTCGTCGGTCATCGCCGTGTTGATGATGAACTCAGGCGCGCCATAGCGGTTGTAGCGGATGACGATCAGGCGTTCGCTGCCCAACAGTTCGGCCAGAAGCCGCGCCAGTTCTTCGTAAAAACGGGGCGTGCACACGGCTTGCGCAACGGCAGCGAGGTTGCGGTGCAGGGATTCTGGACCGACATCCAGCGGGTATGTCGGCGCTAGGCTCTCAGAGGCATGCTCCACCGGGGCAGTCTAGAGCGTGTCGCCATGGGGTTAAATGGTGCTGTCGATAGGGCGCCCGGCCGCCTTGACGGCCTCGTAACCCGCCAAGGCCGCCGCTCTGGCGGCCGTGTGGTCGACGATAGGTCGCGGGTAGGTGCTGTCCAGCACGACCCCGGCGGCGCTGAGTGTCGCCTCTGTTGCTTTGAACGGCGCGTGGATCGCCTTGTCGTCGAGGCGGGCAAGCTCCGGGCACCAGCGTCTGACATAGGCACCCTCGGGGTCGAACTTCTCGCTTTGCGTCATCGGATTGAAGATGCGGAAATAGGGGGCGGCATCGGCACCGCAGCCGGCGACCCACTGCCAGCTCGCCGCATTGTTGGCGAGATCGGCATCGAGCAAGGTATCCCAGAACCACGCCTCGCCGTGGGACCAGTGAAGCCGCAGGTGTTTCACCAGGAAGCTGGCGGTGACCATGCGCACGCGATTGTGCATGTAACCGGTTTGCCATAGTTCGCGCATGCCGGCATCGACAAGCGGGTAACCGGTCTGCCCTTTCTGCCAGGCTTCCAGTTCCACAATGTCGTCGCGCCATGGATATGCGTCGAACGCCGGTCGCCAGTTCTCTTCGGGCAGAGACGGGAAGTGATAGAGCAGATGATAGGAGAACTCGCGCCAGCCGATCTCGCTCAAGAACTTGTCGATGTCCTTGCGGTGTGCGGGTTCACGATCGGCCAGGAACTGGGTGCGCGACCAGATCTGGCGTGGCGATATCTCACCCCAGTGCAGATGCGGCGACAGACGCGAGACATTCGTCTTGTCCGGACGGTCGCGCAGGGTGCCATAGCCCGCGAGGCCATCGTCCAGGAAACGATCGAGCTGTGCCTGCGCGCCGGCCTCCCCGGGCTGCCAGATGTCTTCCCAACCGGCTGCCCAATTCGGTGACGACGGCAAGAGGTTCCAGTCATCGACGTCATCGCCGATGCCTCGTGGCGCATCAATGTCGAGTTTCGGGACGGCGAGCGGTGTGGCGACGTCACGCGCTTTCGCCGCTCGCCAGAACGGTGAGTACACTTTGAACGGACCGCCTTGGCCAGTCTTCACCTCCCACGGCTCTACCAGCAAGGCGCCGTTGAAGCTCCGCACCTCCAAATCGCGCTCGCGCAACGCTGCCTTGATCCTTTTGTCACGCGCGATGGCGTGGGGTTCGTAACAGCGATTCCAGCAGACCGCGTCGGCGCCGGTTTCATCGATGAGTTTGTTCAGGGCCTCGAGTGGGTCGCCGCGCAACAGGGTGAGTTGCGGCAGATCGTCTTTGAGGGCCGCAAGGCTCTTGTGCAGCCACCAGCGGCTCGCGCCGCCGAGCGGGCGACCGCCGTCGTCAAGGATGCAGACGGGGATGATCGCGCCGCGTTCGGCCGCGTAACTGAGGGCAGGGTTGTCGGAGAGACGGAGGTCCTGACGAAACCACACGATCGTCTTCATGGCAGGTCCTCAGTGAGCTTCTGCGATGTCATTGAAGCGTCGCCAGAAAAGATGCCGCGCTCTCGCGGTAGGCCGCCTGCTTGTTTCCGTCCATGCGGTCCCATGTGGCGTAGACGTTGGTGAGGCGGGGGTTGCCGCGCAAGACATCGGCGCTGCGGTCGAGAAAGTCCCAATAGAGCGCGTTGAAGGGACAGGCGCCGTCGCCTGTCTTCTGCTTCACGTCGTAGCGGCAGGTGCCGCAGTAGTCTGACATCTTGTTGATGTAGTTTCCGCTTGCCGCATAGGGTTTCGAAGCGAGCAGACCGCCATCGGCGAACTGGCTCATGCCAAGCGTGTTCGGCAGTTCGACCCATTCGTAAGCATCGGCATAGACCATCAGATACCATTCGTGAACCGCGCGCGGCTCAACGCCCGCCAGCATGGCGAAGTTGCCGGTCACCATCAGGCGCTGAATATGATGGGCATAGGCCTCTTCCTTTGTCTGGGTGATCGCGGCGCTCAGGCACGCCATGTCCGTCTCGCCGGTCCAATAGAAGCCGGGAAGCGGCCGCGACGCACCGAAAACGTTGTTGTCTAGATAGCCGGGCATGAAGAGCCAATAGATGCCGCGCACGTACTCGCGCCAGCCGATGATCTGGCGAATGAACCCTTCCGCGGCGTTAAGCGGCACCTGACCGGTGTCATAAGCGGTCTCGACACGGCGGCATGCATCGAACGGGTCCAGGAGACCGGCGTTGATCGTGTGGCTGATGACGCTGTGATAGAGAAAACGGTGATCCCTCAGCATCGCGTCCTGGAAGTCACCGAAAAGAGGCAGGGTTGATTCGACAAAGTGATCGAATGCTGCTTCAGCCTGCGCCGTCGTCACGGCAAACCAGAAGGGGTTGAGATCGCCGAAGTGGTCGCTGAAACGGTCGGCTACCAGGCGCAGCACGTCCTGAGTGATCTCGTCGGGATCGAATGGCAGAGGCTGCGGCAACAGGAGATCGGGTTTCGCCGGTTTTCTGTTGTCCGCATCGAAATTCCATCTGCCGCCGACAGGTTTCTTGCCCTCCATCAACAGACCAGTACGCTGCCGCATTTCGCGATAGAAGTGTTCCATGCGCAGTTGCTTGCGCCCTTCGGCCCAGCGCGCGAAATCGGCGTGTGAACAGACAAACCTGTCGTCGTCCAGGATGGTCGTGGGCAGATGGAAACGCTCGGCCCACGTCTCCATCATGGCGCGAACGCGCCACTCGCCGGGTTCGCAGACCAGCAGTGATGTAGGCTTACGGCGTCCTATGGCGCGTTCGATTTCGCCTGTGAACGAGCCGGTGTTGCCGTCGTCATCCAGGCGCACATAGTCGACCTGCCAGCCGTCACCTCGAAGGTGTTCGGCGAAGTGGCGCATGGCGGACAACAGAAAGGCGATCTTCTTCTTGTGGTGGCGCACATAGGTCGCTTCCTCCATGACCTCGACCATCAAGATTTGATCGCGTCCCTTATCCGCCGCCTCCAGCGACGAAAGGGAGGGCGATAGCTGGTCGCCGAGGATGAGAATGAGTCGACATTCGGCCATGGGGTGCGGTGCGGACTGGTAGAAGAGAATTTGGTCGTTTCTACGCAGCAACCTGCCTGGTGTATCACCGCGCTCAGAAAGGCGCCGCGTCGCCCGCTGCCATCCTATTTCGGCGCGGCAAATAGGTCTTTTCGCAGGGTCTGCAGCACCGTCGGGTCGATCTTGGTGTGAATGACGGCCGGTCCGCCGTCGGCAAGTGCCGCTTCCAAGGCAGCACCTAGTTCACCGGGCGTTTCTGCGCGCCAGCCGTTGGCGCCACACAGGCGCGCGACCTCGTCATAGGGCGGGCTCGCGATATCGGCGCCCAACAGGCGACCGCCGAAAAACTCGCTTTGATAGGCTTTCTCAGCGCCCCAGGCGCCGTTATCCAGAACCACCGCGATGACACCGAGATTGTGATGCACGGCCGATGTGATCTCGGCCATGGTGAAGCCGAACCCGCCGTCGCCCATGACGGCGACAACCGGGCGTTCCGGCGCCGCCGCCTTGGCGCCCAGGGCCGCGGCATAGCCAAAACCCACGAGCCCGAAATCAAGCGGCGTGACCAGCCCGGGCGTCTGGTGGTGGGCCAACCGGTCGGCGGCATTCAAGCAGGCGTTGCCGGTGTCCAGCGTGACGATGGCGTTTTTCGGCAAGGCGGTGCGGATTTCCGCCAGCGCGCGGTGCGGGTGAAGCGGCACGCCGTCCAAACCTGCTTCAACTTCGCGTTCGGCATCGAGCGACGCACGGTCCTTGCGAAAACCGGCCAGCCAATCGGCCCAACCAGCGCCTGTCAGCCCCGCCTGGGCAACCGCCATGTTGAGTGCGACCGCCGTCTCCCTGGCGTCTGCCTGAATGCCGAGCGATACGGGGAAGTAGCGCCCGATGGCGCTGCCTTCGATGTCGACCTGGGCGATGGCCGCGCTGGCCGAGATGTAGTCGTGGCTGAGGAAGGTCGAATTGAAGGCGAGCCGGGCGCCCAGGACCAGGATCGCATCGGCCTCGCGTGTCAGCCGGCTGGCGACCGCGTTGCCGCGGGGACCGCCCTGGCCGGCGAAGAGCGGGTGGCCGTGCGGCATGACATCGGCGTGGCCGGTCGAGGCGATGACGGGGATGTCGAGTGCCTCCGCAAGATGGCGCAGCGCATCCGCGCCGCCCGCCCATTTGAGACCGCCGCCGGCGACGATGATCGGTGCCTTGGCTTTCGCCAAAAGCGACACCATGGACGCGATCTCGTCGGGTGCCGGCGGACCTGCCTTGGCGATCGCGACCGGGCCTGGTTCCGGTTCCGCCACGTTCGTGGCGAAGAGATCGCGTGGAACATGCAAGACGACGGGACCGCGCCGGCCGCTCATCGCCAGACGCATGGCATCGCGCAGCATGGGTGCGAGCCGCTCCGGTTCGTTGACCATGATCGAACGCTTGGAGATCGGCGCGAACAGCCCGACCTGATCGACTTCCTGAAAGGTATCCTTGCCGAGATCGGCGCGTTGGATGGCGCCGGCGATGACGACAAGCGGCGAATAGGCGAGATGCGCTTCAGCAACCGCCGTCGTCAGGTTGACGACGCCCGGTCCGGCTTGCGCACCCAACACAACGCCCGGCCCGCCGGAGATGCGGGCATAGGCGTCGGCCATATGGCCGGCGGCGCGTTCGTCGCGCGCGCCGATATAGGCGATCTCGTTGCCGCCATGAAGGGCGTCATAGAGTTCGAGCATGGATCCACCAAGCAGGCCGAACACGGTGGTGACACCCTGATCGCGCAAGACACGATAGACGGCGTCACCGCCCTTGATGGTCGGCTTGTTGTTCACACCGTTCTCCCCGCTTGCATGCCTTCGAAAACGGCTTCTTCCGCCGTGCGCGGCACAACACAGTCACCGATCGCCAAAACGTCGACCCCGAGCCCCGCCAGCTCATGCTCCAAGGTGGCTTCAGCCTGGTGGCCCAAGGCCAGCACCACCGTATCGATGTCGTCCAGAATGATCGGCTCTTCGGTCAACGTGTCCTGGAAATAGGCCGCACCGTCATCAGCGCCGTAGAGGCGCGCATGGGTGCGGATCGTAACGCCCAGACGGTGCAGGCGTGCGACATAGTGGTTGCGCATGTAGATCTGCAATGTCTCACCCGCCATGGCCGCGTTGACGCACAGGGTTACGGCGGACCCGGCCTTCGCCAGCCGCTCCGCCAGGCCCAGGCCGATCCAGTCGGCGCGCCAATCGGCAATCGCGACGGACGCACCGATATTGACCCGGTCCTGCAACACGTCCCACGCGGTCACTACATGGGCGCTGTCGTCGATCCCGTCGAGACGCGGAAGGTACGGTGAAGCGCCGGTCGCAACGATGACGCTGTCAGGCTGAAGGTCGCGGACGAGATTGGCGGTGACGACCGTGCCTTTGACAATTCTCACGCCGGCCAGGGCCATCTCGCGCTCGAGGTTGGTGACGATACCGCCGAATTCGTCGCGGCCGGGCAGCGTCTGGGCAAGCCGCGCCTGGCCGCCAAGTTGTGGCTGGCTTTCGTAGAGCGTGACGTCGTGGCCCCGCGCTGCCGCCGTCGCGGCGGCCTTCATGCCGGCCGGGCCGCCGCCCGCGACCAGAACGGTCCGGCGCGCGGGCGCGGCGGGCAGCGCGCCATACTCAAGCTCGCGACCGGATTCCGGATGCTGGATACAGGAGATGCCAAGGCCCTTGTGAGCGCGTCCGATACAGGCCTGGTTGCAGGCGATGCAGGCGCGGATGTCATCGAGCCGGCCGCTCTTCGCCTTCGCCGCCATGTCGGCATCGCAGATCATGGCGCGCGTCATGCCGCAGAGGTCGGCTTGTTCCTCCGCGATAACCTGCTCGGCCACCTGCGGTTGGTTGATACGGCCGGTGACGATGACCGGGATCGTCGTCGCCGCTTTGACCGCTGCGGCGAACGGCGCGACATAGGCGTGCTCGAAACCCATGGCCGGCACGACGTGCATCGACCCGCCGAGACTGGCGGATGTCCCGGCGACAACGCTGACATAGTCAAGGTCGTTGTCGATGGCTCGGACAACGTCCAGGACTTCCGCGTCGGTCAGTCCTTCCGCGTCCAACTCCGCGCCGGAGATGCGCATGCCGACAACATGGCCGTCGGTTGCCTGCCGTATGGCGCTGATAACCTCTCTTAGAAAGCGCAAGCGTCGGTCAGCATCGCCGCCCCAGGCATCGTCACGCAGGTTGACGCGCGGGTTTAGGAATTGCGACGGCAGGTAACCCTGGCTCGCGACGATTTCGAAACCATCAAAGCCGGCTTCGGCCAGATGACCTGCCGCTTGCCCGTAGCCCTTGATGACATCGGTGATCAGCGCGTCCGACATCGGCTTGGGCATGATGTGGAAACGTTCGTTCGGCACCGCCGACGGCGCATAGGCAATCGGCATCATGCCCGCGTGCGCGGAAAGGATCTCGCGTCCCGGGTGAAACAGTTGGGCGAACAGGCGCGTGCCGTACGCATGACACGCCTTGGCCAGCTCTGCATAGGCGGGAATGACGTCCGGGCTGGCCGCCTTCAAGAGATCAGGTGAGAAGCCAGCGGTCTCGTGAACCGCGACGATCTCGGTCACGATAAGGCCGGCGCCGCCCTTGGCGCGGGCTTGGTGGTAGGCAATCAGCCTTTCATCCGGCACCTCGTCGGAGAGGTAGGTGTGATGGCCGGTCGAGGCGATTCGGTTGGGCACGACGCATCCGCCAATCTCAATCTCGGAGAACAAGTGAGGGAAGGGTGTGCTCACGCTGGTCGTCCAATATCGGTCCGCGACAACAGCAGGTCATACCGTTCGCGCAGCGCCCGGTCAGTCGCATCGTCCAGGTGGTCGGGATAGTGCCGGGCCAGGATCTCCCGGGCCTGCGCCCTGGCCCGCGTGCGCATGTCGTTGCCGCCGTCAGCTTCCCAGTCGGCCGGCGTTCGCCGGTCGCCGACCTCCGGATAGACGTAGTCCGCCTTCATGCGCGCGAGGGTTTGGGCGTGGCCGAGATAGTGACCCTCGCCGCGGCAGACCTCGGCGATGACGTCGCTCGCTATGGTCTCCGGCGTTGCCTCCACGCCGCGCACGGATCTCAGGATAGCGCCCAGCATGTCGTTGTCGACCACATAGGCTTCGAGCGAGGCGCCCAGCAAGCTCGCCTGCATACCGCAGGCCTGGGTGATCAGATTGCAGCCGGCGTGCGCGGCCAGACTGACGGCAAGGTTCTTCTCGTAGCCGTGCTGGGCGTCAGCGATCTTGGCGTCGGTAATGCCGGCGATCGAGCTGGTCGGCAGATCATAGAACCGCCCCATCTGGGCGGCTGCCGCCATCAGAATGGCCTGTTCGCCGCCGCCGCCGCTCATCGCGCCGGTCCGGAGGTCGGCAACCAACGGCTTGGGCGCGAAGATCGCCGCCGCGTTCGGGTCGATCAGGCGCACGAAGACGAGCGCGGCCAGGGTCTCCGCCACCGATTGGGCAAGCGAACCGGCGATGGTCGCGGGGCTGGTGGCGCCGGCCTGACCGGCGGCGATCAACTGGACCGGGAACCCCGCGAGAACGGCGGCCTCCAGTGTTTCGCAGGCCTCCTCGGCGAAGCGCATGGGCGGCACGACGTGGCACACCATGACGGTCAGGAAGGGACGCTCGCGAAACGCCTTTTCGCTGCCGGCGATTGCATAGCAGATATCGGCGACCGCTCTTACATGATGCGGTTCGGTGATGCTGACGCTGACCGGCTTCGCCGTGCCGACGAGGCAGGCATAGGCGGTGTTGACGTCCATCGAGAAGGTGTCGGGCGCATCGCGCGCGACGAGCGACCGGCTGAAGTGGTGGACGTGCTCCATGGCATCGACCAGGCGCGCGGCATCGTAGAGATCCCTGGTCGCGGCGTCGCGATACCGGCCGGTCTCAAGATCGACGATGCTGGGCGAGGCGCCGCCCGAACTCATGTGCACGCGCGCACCGGAGAGATCGAGCTCGAGACCCGGACGCTGACCGTGCAGCACCACGTCACGCCGGGCCGTCTCGATTGTTTCGAGAACAAGGTCTCGCGGGAACAACAGACGGCCGTCGTCTGTCAGGCTGCCGCCACGGGCCGTGACCCTGTCGACCATCGACGGGATTGCCTGACTGAGGCCAAGCGTTTCCAGCAGGTGCAGCGCCGCCTCGTGGACGGCGTGTTCTTCTTGACCGGACAAGGGACGGTACCGGCCGCCGACAACGCCGGGCCACACCGCCGGCTGGTCGCCGTGGTCGGCCGTCTGAGCGCCGCGATCGCGGCGGCTGCGCCTAACCCTTATGGCCGCCTGG